>CAYWDC010000043.1:0-6583 GCA_964456955.1 uncultured Gammaproteobacteria bacterium
GTCTATGGTGATACGGTGATTGCGGCGGCAAAAAATACCCCCATTAGTACTAGCGATCCGAGTGCCCATGCCGAAATCAACGTGTTGCGTCAAGCAGCAAAAAAAGTTCGCAATTACAGACTATTAGATATGATACGTTATGTCACGCTCGAACCATGTGCCATGTGTGCTGCGGCGATGATCCATGCGCGCATCCAACAGTTGATCTATGCGTGTGATGATCCAAAGAGCGGCGCAGTAACCAGTCATCTGCAATTGTTTGCACAGCCAATGCTAAATCACCGTGTGTCCTGGCAGGGCGGGGTGTTGGCTGCAGAAGCCAGCGCGTTATTGAAAAATTTTTTTAGGCAAAGACGTCTTTAACAAATGATCTTACTATTCATAACCTGCAAATCTGAAAACATTGAAAAAAATAAAGTAAAGAGTGTTTTATTAAATTGGTAAAAAGTCATCTTTTTACGATGACTTTTTAGAAGGCATCATTCTTACTGTGATGTGACTATAATGGTAATTTACTATTTGTGCTACAAATATTGTCTGTTGGTCTGTTAGATAGTGGTTTGCGTAATCCCTGCAATGTATTGTGCATAATAAACAATATGCATTCGAATTTAAAAGTTGTTAAATTTGATTGATTCATCTTACTATGCGGCTTCGGCGTTAGAGGATGAAATTCCTCTCCCCCACGCTCATGCACACTTGGCTACTGGAGGTTTTAATCATGTTGGTCTAAGCTATCAAGAAGAACAAGAATTAAAACGCTTAAAGAAAAAACCTGCTGCTATGGAACTGTACCGAAAAATAAAAAAGAAACAAAAAGGAACACGAGCAGGTGATCGCTTATGGCGCAGAGCATCACGAGAAGCTAAAGAGGACGTAAAAAATATTATTTCTTTAGAGCGAAGACAATTATCAGGAAGACAGTATAATCGGATACAAGGAAAATATAATGCAAATTCACACTTAGACTCAAGCTACCAAGAATATTATGACCCAAAGGCCAAAATTAATGGTGCGAAATATTTAAAAAGAAAAACTGATAGACATAGTCAGTTCACAGACTCTGAATCTATGGTGTACGCGCTTTATTATTTACTGAATAGTAAAGCCGGAAAATATGCAATAAAATTTCTAGCAACAACACCATTCAATAGTAAACCTGACTTTTTCATTAATTCCATTACTAGTGCGTCAACTCTGTCTAAAACGCACAAATTGTTAAGAAAAACTGATCAACGTCAATTGCAGGGTACTATAAAAATGTATGCCCGTGAGAAAGGACCCATCAGACCTTTAGAAAATATTAATCCTGACCGATATCAAAGTATAAATTGTGTTTGTGCTAAATTTGTCTTGCGTAAGGAATCGAAAACAGGAAATGTACATCTTATTGTACAAACCTTATATCCAATGTCAAAGGTTCCGGGCCCCAATCCACGTGATAAAATAGCTATGAACACTCTACATTTTATTAACAAAGTTGAAAAATATTTTGAACCTGAGTATAATGAAAAGCCTGTTTCTTCAGCTGAAGCCTGGGAGCTAAAAAAATCAAAGACGTATCTACAACATCTTTGGTCATACGTGGAACCAGCAGTTCTTGACTTCCTTCACTTCGCGGTTCCTGGATAAAATAAATAAGATTTATAAAATACCATCCAGACTTGTGGTAGAATGATTATTTGGCATGCACAAAGATATGAAACATGTTGCAGCTTTTCGGTGGACCTGCCCATTCTACATTTCGCCTTGATAAGATTTTAGATAGTCTACGTGTTATTGCACCTGTATTGCAATCGCTACAGGCTAATTATTATTATTTGGTCGATGTTGATCGGCTATCTAGTGAGCAGCAACGACGTTTGCAACACATCTTGCCACAAGCGCAAGTGATGCAGCCAATCGAAGATGTGGCAATCGTCATGCCGCGTTTCGGTGCGATTTCCCCATGGTCGAGTAAAGCAACCGATATTTTACATCACTGCGGTTTAACCAGCATCAGGCGGGTCGAGCGCGGTATTATTTATCAGTTTGTACCGGCAGTATCGGTATCTACAAAAGCAAGTTTGCTGCCATTATTGCACGACCGTATGCTAGAGACGGCACTGGTTGATTTTACCATGGTAAAACAATGCTTTTGCGAGGAGAAATCGCAACCACTGCGATATGTAGAGGTCTCAAAACAAGGTCATGTCGCCCTTGAAAAAATTAATCTCGATTTAGGTTTGGCACTAAATAACAATGAGATTGACTATCTACAACGACATTTAGCTAAACTGCAACGTGATCCAACCGATGTGGAATTGATGATGTTTGCACAAGCGAACTCGGAACATTGTCGACATAAGATTTTTAATGCGAGTTGGTGCATCGATGGGTTACCGCAGCCGCTATCATTGTTTGCGATGATTAAAGCCACTTATGCAAATTACCACGACAATATTTTGTCGGCGTATCACGATAATGCGGCGGTGTTGGCGGGTTGGCAGACGGAACGCTTTTATCCGAACAAGGCCCAAGAATATCACTATCTATCGCAAGAAGTTGACATGATGATCAAAGTGGAAACACACAATCATCCTACCGCAATTTCTCCGTATCCTGGTGCGGCAACTGGCGCCGGTGGTGAAATTCGTGATGAAGGTGCGACGGGACGGGGTGCTCAACCAAAAGCAGGCCTATGTGGTTTTTCAGTATCAAATTTACACTTGCCCAATTGGCGGCAACCGTGGGAAATTGATTATGGTCAGCCGGCGCATATTGCGAGTGCACTAGAGATTATGTTAACAGCGCCTATCGGTTCAGCAGCGTTCAATAATGAATTTGGGCGCCCAACCCTTTGCGGTTATTTTCGTAGTTTTGCACAGCAAATTGATGGCATCGTGCGCGGCTATCACAAACCCATCATGTTAGCTGGTGGTTATGGTAACATTGCACGTCAGCATGTTAGTAAACAACATATTCCTGTCGGGGCAAACATCATTGTCATGGGAGGTGCGGCGATGCGCATTGGCATCGGTGGGGGTGCCGCATCTTCAATGACCTCAGGTACGCGTGATGTCGATTTAGATTTTGCGTCGGTGCAACGCGACAATGCAGAAATGCAACGTCGTTGTCAAGAGGTGTTAAATCGTTGTTGCGCGTTAGGTGAACACAATCCAATTGTTTCAATTCACGACGTGGGTGCTGGCGGTTTGGCAAATGCATTACCGGAGTTGATTCATGACAGTCGGCGAGGAGCAACATTTTTCTTGCGTAAAATACCAACTGCGGAAAGTGGTATGTCACCATTAGAAATCTGGTGTAATGAAGCACAAGAGCGTTATGTGTTGGCGATTTTGCCTGAAAACACGGATACATTTTTGCAGATTGCCGCACGTGAGCGCTGTCCGGTGGCAAATATTGGTGAGGTAAATGCCGAGCAAACGTTGCTACTGCACGATAAAGCATTTAATACTGATGTAGTCCATATGCCATTGGCTATACTCTTTGGTAATACACCGAAATTACACCGCAATGCTAAACGCATTGCGGTGCATACTGCAGCGATTAATACACAGGGAATTAATCTGGGGCAAGCGATCGAAAGGGTTTTGCAATTACCAACGGTTGCGGATAAAAAATTCCTTATTACCATCGGTGATCGTTCTGTTGGTGGCTTAACGGCACGTGATCAATTTGTAGGACCTTGGCAAATTGCTGTGAGTGATGTTGCGGTAACGAGCGCGGGATTTAAAACTTATCATGGTGAAGCAATGGCGATCGGTGAACGTACGCCGTTGGCCTGTAAAAATGCTGCTGCTGCTGCCCGTATGGCAGTTGCTGAAGCTATTACTAATATTGCCGCAGCAGATGTTGAAAAGTTAAGTGATGTGAAACTTTCTGCAAACTGGATGGCGGCCGCCGGGAGCGCAGGTGAAGATGCGAATTTATACGATGCCGTAAAAGCAGTGGCACAAGAACTTTGTCCGGCACTGAACTTAACTATTCCCGTGGGTAAGGATTCCTTGTCGATGCATACGCGGTGGCAGGTGGCTGATGCGGAAAAAACGGTTACCTCGCCACTATCATTGATCGTTTCTGTGTTTGCCCCTGTTCGCGATGTGCGTAAGACGCTAACACCGCAGTTGCGAACCGATTGCGGTGAAACATTGCTCATTTTGCTCGATTTAGGCGCAGGTAGAAATCGTTTGGCTTTTTCTGCATTAGCGCAAGTCTTCAATTTAACTGGTAGGCACGTTGCCGATCTTGAGGCACCGATATTATTAAGTCGTTTTTTTAACGCTCTACGAAAACTAAAGGATGCCAATCTACTATTGGCGTATCATGATCGTTCCGATGGTGGTTTGCTGACTACCATTTGTGAAATGATGTTTGCCGGGCATATCGGTGTTGATCTTGATATTAGTCAGCTAGGTGATGACGTGATCGCCAGCCTTTTTGCAGAAGAATTAGGTGCGGTGGTACAAGTTAAACACCATGATTTGCCGATTGTACAGAGAATTTTGCAGCAACATCAATTGCGAATACAGGTGATTGGCACGGTCAATAACAATGATAGCTTACGTATAATACGCAATGATACACTCGTATATCAGGCAGAACGCAAAAAATTGCAACGTTGGTGGTCGGCAACAAGTTATCGTTTGCAAAGGTTGCGTGATAATCCGGAATGTGCAGAACAGGAGTATGCCAACTTACTTGATGACGATCCGGGGTTGAGCGTTAAACTCACTTTTCCTCTGCATAGCGATATTCCGGCACCTTATGTCAATAAGCAGGTTAAACCAAAAATAGCCATTCTGCGTGAGCAGGGCATTAATGGACAAGTGGAGATGGCGGCTGCTTTTGTAAACGCCGGTTTTACTGCTATCGATGTACATATGCAGGATATTTTACAGGGTAATATTGATTTAACCGATGTTAAAGGCTTGGCAGCATGTGGCGGTTTTTCCTATGGTGACGTTTTAGGCGCAGGAAGTGGCTGGGCAAAATCGATTTTGTTTCATGCAAAAGCCAGAGAACAATTACAAACATTTTTCCATCGCCAAGATACCTTTACTTTAGGTGTGTGTAACGGTTGTCAGATGTTGGCACAACTAAAGGAGTTGCTTCCCGGTGCTGAGGCGTTTCCACAATTCTTGCGTAATCGCTCGGAACAATTTGAAGCACGTCTTATCATGGTTGCAATAGAAAATTCATCATCGATTTTCTTAAGTGGTATGGCAAATTCAACCATACCGGTTGTTGTGTCGCATGTAGAGGGGCGGGTGGCATTTATGCAGCCAGAGTTTGCAAGCAATACAAACGTTGCATTACGTTATGTCGATCATCATGATCGAGTCAGTGAACGGTATCCTTATAATCCTAATGGCAGTCCTAATGGAATTGCTGGTGTTACCAGCAATGACGGACGAGTGACATTAATGATGCCGCATCCAGAACGCGTATTTCGTAGCGTCCAAATGTCTTGGCATCCACAGGATTGGGGAGAAGATAGTCCTTGGATGCGGATGTTTCGTAATGCACGTGCCTGGGTAGATTGAACATTAGTACCGGCGGACTTCATTGATGCAACTGCGGGTAATAACATTTAATATTCATAAAGGGTTGAATCTGGGTTCGAATAGATTAGTTTTGCATAGAGTAAAAGAGTTGTTGACAGCTATCGATGCGGATATCGTTTTTTTACAGGAAGTCCAGGGCGAACATAAAAAACGTAGCCAACAATTTGCCGATTGGAGTAAATTACCACAAACAGAATATCTTGCTGCTGGCACTTGGCCTTATCATTGCTATGGTAAAACGCATTGCCATCAGCACGGCCATCATGGTAATGCTTTATTGAGCAAATATCCACTGTTGGGAACAATGAATGTCGATATTAGTCCGCATCGGATTTCAAATCGCGGTTTATTGTATGCTAAATTGACCTTGCCAAATGATGACTTGTCAATACATTTGATCTGTACTCATTTTGGTTTGCTTAAAATAGAGCGTAGCAAGCAATTTGCATTACTTAACGAATTTATTCACACAAAAATTCATGCTGATGAACCGCTATTAATCGCCGGTGATTTTAATGATTGGCGCTCCGCATCACTGGATTTGTTGAATAAATCATTGGGTTTATGTGAAGTTTTTAATATGGTTCACGGAGAATATGCTAAGAGCTTCCCAGCAAGCTTACCACTGTTGAAGGTTGATCGTATTTACTATCGTAATCTTGTGCCTCAGTATTGTGAAATTATTAAAACGCATAAATTATCTGATCATTTACCATTACTAGCGAAATTTTCCTTAAATAAAAATGATTAGGTTAAATTGTGCGCTTATCGTAAACTTAATTAATAGCATTTGCTACTGGTGCCCCGAGCAGGATTCAAACCTGCGACCTGCCCCTTAGGAGGGGGCCACTCTATTCAGCTGAGCTATCGGGGCTACATTTTTTCTTATTATATTACAAATACCGTACTACAATCTTTAATTGCATACATATTTGACAAATAGTTAACCAAGCTATGTGAATTTTATATGTACTATAAAAAATAGTTTTATGCATATAGTAAATTATATATAATGC
>CAYWDC010000044.1:0-3687 GCA_964456955.1 uncultured Gammaproteobacteria bacterium
CAATGAAATCATATATTTTAGATAAACTGTTTATCACTGAGAGTGTACCCAATAATAAAACACTAAGGGCAATTCAAGATATTGAAGAAAATAAACAGCTTACGACTTTTGGTGCGGAGGACTTTTTAAATCAGTTAAAAACAATAAATGGCCAAGTTAACAGTTAAAATTACTCGGGTGATGAAACAAGATTTAAATCGGGTGGCAAAACGTGGAAGAGATTTAGTCAAACTTGATCCTATCATCCACTCCTTAGTCAAGGATAAAGCACCAGATTCACGCTATAGACATCATGCGCTTAAGGGCAGATGGTGCAATTATCGAGAATGTCATATTGAACCAGATTGGTTATTAATTTATAGCATTAATAAACCCGTTTTTATATTTGGTTCGTACTGGTATACACTCTGATCTTTTTTAACAAAACTAAAAATGTTGCCTACGTGCACCCGCGCCATTGCCTATAGCAAAAATCAAGCTGATTTACTCACCCGTTAGCAACGTTGCAGCCAGATTTATTGCCTACGGGCAAATGATTAATGTACTCATAATCATTTCGATTTTTTGGTCCATTTAAGTTTTTATAGTTGATAAAATAATTAACAATAAAAAATGAAAAATATTTCTTCCGATGAAGCCAAAGCCCGTTTTGGGCACTTAAATAGATATGACACAAAAAGAACCTGTTACCGTGAAAAAACAGGGGCGGCCTGTTTCAGTGATGATGTCGTTTGCAGACTCTGAATGTTACCAAATGCCCGAAGATAAATTTTGGGCACTTGAAGCTAAAGCCGCTGAAACAGAGGGTTATCTTTCTACAACGGAAAGTAATGAATTGTTAACGTCTCTGTAGCATGCTCACTTTTTCAATTAGTTTATCTAAGCGCCGTGCTAAGTTTTTAAAAACCATTCATCTATCCTTCACCAGTTAATTATCAGTATTAACCTCATCGAAAAAGATTATCGCCCTTTTTACCCTTTTTAATGGAATCGACGGTAGCAAAAATGGGTTCTTTGATCCCTACGTTAATACCGTACAGCCGCTTCGACGGTGTTTGCTTCGGTATATTTACAAATCGACAGTGCAGTAACAGAATGGCAAGTACAATTTTTATTTCATACATGGCAAAATATTTACCCATACGCCCCTTAGCGCCATCCCCAAAAGGGGCATATTCATAGTTGGAAAATTGCTGCGTAAGGAAACGATCGGGATCAAAATCAGTTGGATTTTTCCATATCGCCGGATTATTATGTAACAATGTAAGAGATAAGCCAATATCACTGCCTGCTGGTAAATGTTTTTGGCAAAATTCATAGGGTTTAGCCAACGTTCTGATGACTAATGTGGCAGGGTTGTTATGCCTTAGTACTTCCTTACAAACGGCATCAAGATAAGGTAACTGAGATATATCTCTTCAATGGAAAAATTGCCTAACGATTTAAGTTCAGCGAGAAGTTTCTCATGAATTTCTGGCCGAGAATAAATATAAAAAATCGCCCATGTCAATGTAATATGTACAGCAGCATATCCTGACAATAATAACTCTTTTAAGTAATTGCATAGTTCCGTATCGGATAAACTTAATGTTGTTAATGCATTTAAGATATCAGTTCTCTCTGTTTGTTCAGTTTGTTTAACATGGCTAATTTCTTGCAATAAGAACTGTTCTAATTTTTCGCGGGCATTGACAAATTTTCTCCATGGGTACCAAAGTTTGTTTCTCAATAGTCGCAGCCCCAAAGATGGCGTGTAGCTTGCCAAAACAGCTGGGGCAAGCTGTTGAAAAATCCTTACTTGCTTCGGATCAGTGATACCGAAAACCGTAGTCGTAATCACATTAAGGGTAATATTTTGCATTGCCGCTGAAATATTAATGCATTGCCCCACCTGCCATTTTTTCATTTCAGCAAGGGTGTGTCGTTGCATTATCTCAGTGAGTAATTTCACTTTATCACCGCTAAAAAGCGGTTGCATGATGCGCTTTTCTGCAAGTGCGGTTTGCCACCTAGGGATGCTAATGCATTTGCGCCAATGACTGGTTCTAGTGGATAGTCAGAATGCAGTGCGGTAAACGTTTCAGGCGTAGAGGAGAATATAGATTCTGCCGCAGCAACCGTTCCTGATAGCTACACCGCTCTGTTCAGCGTCAGTTGCACTAAAAAAGGATCGCCGTGCTTTTTTTGCATATCTTGCATGGCTTTTTCTGGATTCATAGCAAAAGCACTGACATGTCTTATAAATTTAACCATTTTCATTTTCAATACCTCCAAACTATCGCTTTTAAAATTAAACACCATTTTGGTTAACCCGATGGGTTTCGATGACTTCGTTTTGATATTGATCGAAGCTTTGCACCAACATGACAATTTCGTTGCGTTTTGCCCCATGGCGATTTTTCTCAAAATCAGTGCCTAAACCCAGGTTAATCATCGTGCAACCTAATTCTTTACCTCTTTTAATATTTCTGGAAAGTATTTGTCGATATAATCCATGCGTCAATACATAATCATAATCTAAACCAAGAACCAACGCGATGTAATGCTCGCCGTTTTTTTGATTTAGACTGAACCCGCGAAACTTGTTTTCAGACTGAAACGATAGCGTCCACATTTCCCAATCGGGATTTTTTAATATATTCTGAAAGAACGATAGCGGCAGTGCAAAGCTATTTAGCGTCAGTGCTTTTTGTTGCACATTCAAATACAGCTGATAGATTTTCTGCCACTCCTGTTCAGTGATCTGATCTTTATCTAACACATTTAAGCGCCACATTTTGTCAAACGGTTGCACTTTGTTTTTTTGAAATCTTCGTTGATTTTTTGACAAATTCTGCAAATACTGTTCCTCGGTCTGCCAATCGACATCAATTTTCCACGAATTAGGCAAGGGTAATGCTAAAAAATCAAAACCCTTAAGAAAGGTGATGACATTTTCTTGCCCGGCATCGATATCACGAAATACCACCGATTTGATATCCTTTGCTCTTCTAATCTCCTCCACCTCATTGAGTAGCAGGGTTAATACTTCCCGCCAAGCACCGTGCATATCAAGGTACAAATGATTACCTTCAGTAATGGGAGAACCCATTAAAAAAACAGTTGCTGTTAAGTATAACGGATCCTTTTGTCGCACGGCTTCAATGGTTTTAGAAACCTTGGCTTCAGCCGTTAACATATCACTTTTCAATAGTGCTTCAGTGAAAAAGGTCATCAGTACCACTTTGCCTGCTTGATCACGAATCACAAAATAATGAAACTGCCAATGATTAATTGCATCGGTCTGGTCAGCAAATGTTTTTTCCAGTGTCAGTAAGGTTTTGCTATCGAAATTTCCGCGACTGCCGAGTAGGCTATCCCATTCTGGTTGGTTGAGTTCGGCAATCGTATTAGCGTGTTGTAAATGCAGTTCACTTTCCTTGGGCTTCTGTGTTTCTACCAACCCTACTGCACTGACTTTATCATCACTAACTTGTGCAGATTTTAAGTCAAACGCCGCATCCAGTTGTTGTCGACTGATGCCGTATTTTTTTAGCGCCTTGGGTAACTCCTCAGCGATTGCAGCAAATAAATCCTCAATATCTTCCATTTGCAAATGATGGTGCAAGGTAAAACGTATACCGGAATGCCGGGAATTGACAGCGGGGAAAATGGCTGCATTAGTATAAAACCATCTTTCCATTAGGA
>CAYWDC010000044.1:3697-6389 GCA_964456955.1 uncultured Gammaproteobacteria bacterium
GTGTGAAACACCAATGTATTGAATCGGTACCACATCCTTGGTCACCGTTGGTAGCTCAAATTTTTGTGCTAATTGCTTGGCTGCTAGCAACTTCACGCGCAAATCTGCTTGCCGTATGTTGATTTCATCACTCAGATGAATTTTGGCAGAGGCGATCGCGATACCCAGCATCGGTGGCTGTAAGGGACCACTAAAAATAAAGGTGGAGCCAGCAGATCTGATTTTCCATAATACTCCCTCACTGGGTAACACCAAGGCACCACCACCACCAGCAAAGGCTTTAGCAAACGATATCGCCAGATACAACCGCTCGTGATTGGCTAATTGCCCCCAAACGGAACCCGTGCCATGTTTACCTAGCCAACTGATCCCATGCGCATCATCGATATACAGATGCAGCTGTTTGTATGTATCTAATAAATATTTGAGCTTGGCAACATCAACAAGCCCACCGAACATGCTGTAAACACCATCGGCTAAAAACCAGATCTTCACCTTTTTTCCTGAAGAATTTAACCTTTGGATCTTCTTTTCCAGAATATCTAAGCGTGCATGACGAATGATGTTAAGCTTGACACCTTCAGCCGCTAATTGGTTAGCCGCCATGCGTACCGAGGCATGCACATATTGATCTAAAAAAACCACATCGTCAGGTTCGATAATACCAGGCAAGGCACTGAAATGCCCTAAAGTCGTCGATGCGGCTACCAGCACTGGCGCATGAAACATTTGGCTGAGTAGCGCTTCTAATTGTCGATACAACGGCATTGACACAAAGGCACGCGAGCAGGAAAATTGGCTGCCATAGCGTTGTAACGCCTCTATCCCTGCATTTTTTAGTTGCGGATGTTGCTCCAATCCCAAATAACTGCAGGAACCAAAATTAATGAGTTGCTGGTTATTAATGGTGACAATGCGTCCATCTAAAGCGCTATCTTCCGCTGTCAGTTGGATTACCCCGTGTTTTCTAGCCTCGCTAAGAGATTCGTTGATAATGTCAACCGTGCGTTTTCGCCTCATAAATATTATTCCTGTCTATTAGTTACGTTAGTTTACGTTGCTGCAATAGTTTATCCACTGCCCACTGGGCAGATAAAACGGCTTGTCCTGCATGGTCACCCGGTGGACCCACAGAGTTACCCAAATGATAAAGGCCTGTTTTAGCATCGAAGACATCGGGTTTTTGCTGCCAAGTCGGCAGTTGCAATAGTACTGTCTGGCTGGTAAAACCGTGAATGTTTGTAAATTCGGTTGGTGACAGATAGTAGTTGAACACCATTGCTTGATGAAAGTTGGGGATGACTTTACCAATTTGTGCAAAAATGAATGATTTAACAGTAGCTAATTGTCGCTCACTGAGTTCAACTGTATCACGCGGCAAATAAAACAAGATGTTAAAATCGTAGGGCGGCTCATCGCTATCAGGACCACTTTTAAAAATATGAAAGGCAAACTCGTCAGGTAACACACCGCTATTCAGCAATTGTATATACTGAGCAATCCCTGAAGGAAAAAAAGCTAATGTGTACCTGTTCTTAGGGAAAATAGCTTTGTCTAAAGAAACTAACAACATGCTACAAAAAAGACTGGTCGGAGTATCAGCCAGATAGGCAGACCGTTTGCCCTCACACATCATACTTGTATCTGCCCTTCTGTTTCTAATAGAAGCTCACCACCAAGTTGCTGATACCTTTTTACCAGCGCATTGATCAATGCTGTTGGTCCACCTTTGGGAGTACGTGGTTTGCTGTAGCCATAGCCGTGGCGATCCCTTATTTCACTACGCAATTCATCGATACCGATTTGGTCTTCCGTTAATCCTAAAGGGTAACTTAACGGGTTCAACAAGTCTCTGGCCAGTTGGCTGTGTACATGTTTATCGAAAAATGCAGTCAACGTCAGTCCCGCATCACGCTTGCTGAAAAATGTTTTCATCACTTCCGGTAAGTAAGGCAATAGTGTTTTTAACGTTTCCCATGAAAAAGGCACTTCAAGGATACGATTGCCAAATATGAAAACGTTCTTTGGGCAATGAAAAGCAATTTCGACGCCCAGTTGCTGACATTCGCGTTTGAGCCCCTTACCAAAATCATTACAAGCGATAGTGAACTCGCGACCTGCTTTGACAAAGGTACCAATGCGGCCACCAGGTATTTTTCTTTTTTCAATAATAATTGAGCTGATACCGGCTTTTTGCAGATACAGCCCAGCGAATAAACCCGCAATACCACCGCCGATAATACAGACTTCTTTTTTTATGGTCATGCGCATTGACTGGCCTGCACAAGATCTAACCGCATTACCCGTAATAAGTTGGGTAACAAATAAGTTGTTTTTATCGTATAGCCAACTTGCGCAAATAGAGCAATAAATTCGTTGCGTGAGCGTTCTTTGCCATCACCTGTTGCTAGCATCACCCAAATATCTACCAATTTCGCAATATCATACTGATTATTATCCGGACGAGGTGATTCAATCACCAATATAGATGCTTTTGGTGCGTCTCTTTTAACGCATGATAAGATACGTTGACATTGTTGATCTCCCCAATCATGTAATATTGCTTGCAAGATAAACAGATCACAATCTTTGGTACGGAGGTAAAAAAATCCCCCCCTAGCCCTTGCGCTCGCTGTTGCAGATGGTGCTTAGCAAAATTAGCTTCTGCTCTTTTCGCCACCACAGGTAAATC
>CAYWDC010000045.1:0-6379 GCA_964456955.1 uncultured Gammaproteobacteria bacterium
CGTTTGTAAAATGTATTTATAAAATAGGAAAAAAGCACATAAGGTAATTACTACCCACGGATAGTGTTTTTGCGTTGTAAAATGTGTCTTGTTCATTGGAATGACCCGGTGAAAAATTCATTAAAGTAACTAAAGGCACTAGCTACAGATCCCTAACGTTACTTTACTAACGCAATATTTGAAGGGTATTTATATTCTCAAAATCAACAAGAAGTACTATATTAATCGCATAATGGTAGTTGTTATTCACTTATTAATTAATGGTTATTCATCTTAACGACATCGACTTACGTCATTCACGATCGTTGATCACTTTTTAGTCAACAACTGCCTTGAGCAACTATTAGCACACATCCACCTTTCTTACAATTTCTCTATCACGACCGGTAATGCCATTAGAGTAAATCGCTTGACTTGTTACACAGCAAGACGATTCCAGTGTTACCCTCAAGTTAAAAAACAATTTTCTTAACATACAGAGTAAACTTTTTACTGGCATTGAAGATTCAAACGGGATTATAGATTTTTACTAAAAATTTATATTTTAACTAAAATTTACGCTACCATATTACATTATTATGATTAGTAATGTAAAAGAAAAAAACAATAACTACTACTTTGTTGCTATTTCGGTAGTTGCGGCTATCGCGGGAATTTTATTTGGTTATGGCACTGCTATTATTGCTGGCGCCATTCTTTTTATTTCCCATGATTTCGGCCTCACTGCATTGATGAATGGAGCTCTGGTTAGCGCGCTGTTGTTTGGGGCGCTTGTCGGTGCCGCATGCAGTGGTACTTTATCTGATGCATTGGGACGTAAAGTTATTTTAGCTATTGCCGCCGGCTTTTTTATTATTGGCTCAATTATAGCAGCAGTTTCGCCTAACATTCCTTTGTTAATTATAGGACGAATTTTGGTTGGTGTGGCCATCGGTGTTGCTTCTTATGCAGCGCCATTATATATTTCCGAGATTGCACCACCAAAATATCGTGGTGTCTTAGTCTCGTTGAATCAGTTAGCTATTAATATCGGCATTATAATTGCTTACATTGTTAATTATGTGTTTGCACAATCTGCAGCGTGGCGATGGATGTTTGGACTAGGCGTGGTTCCAGCTGTTTTACTGCTGGTTGGTATGATATTTTTACCATGTAGTCCACGTTGGTTAATTACTAAAGGTCAATATAAAAAAGCCTTAGCCGTTTTGCGTCGTATTCGTGGTGACAATCGTGAAGCTGATCGCGAGGTTAGTGAAATTCGTGCCATGCTTGATGGAAATCAAACAGGTAAGGCACAGTGGCGCATATTATTCTCGAAAACTATTCGACCGGTAGTCATTATCGGGATCGTTTTAGCAATTATGCAGCAAGTGACGGGGATCAACACCATATTGTACTATGCGCCAACGATTTTTAGTGCCGGTCAACAACAAAGCTACGATCATGCGATGTTAACAACAATGGGAATTGGTATTATTCTCTTATTGTTTACTATCATTGCACTGCCGTTAATTCATATTGTTGGACGGCGCAAACTACTGCTGAGTGGCTTATTGGGTATGGCAATAGCATTGCTAACCATGTCGTGGAGCTTTGGTCATAGTGATGGATTAACCGGATTATTGTTATATGCGGCGGTATTACTTTATATTGCCTGTTTTGCATTTAGTCTGGGCCCAGTCGTTTGGTTAATGATTGCAGAAATTTACCCATCGAAAGTGCGTGGTTTAGGTGCCAGTTTAGCTACCGGTATTAATTGGTTAAGTAATGCAATCATTGCTTTTACTTTCCTGTCAATTGTGAAAGCCATTGGGGTAAGTCATACTTTCTTACTATATTCCTTCATGTGTTTATTATTGTTATTATTTGTTTACTTTTTGGTTCCAGAAACAAAAGGTGTGACCCTAGAAAGCATTGAGGCCAATTTATTTAAAGGCAAAAAATGGCGTTATTTGGGCCAAGATAAGGCTTACAGCGAAAAAAACGAAGATCGGTAGAATTGGTCTAGTCATATTAAACACTATACTGTGTCAGCATTTCTGTAGCATGTTTTATCGTCTGTTGCGTAATCTTGGTGCCACCAAGCATACGAGCAATTTCCTCGATACGTGATTGATGACTTAATGATAAAATGCCAGTAGTCGTTTCTTTTTCAACTGTATTTTTTTGTACTCGTAAATGATGTTGTGCTTGTGCAGCAACCTGCGGTAAATGAGTAATACAAATCGCTTGTGCTTTTTTACCCACTTCTCGCAATAAGTTACCAACAATTTCAGCGGTGGCGCCACCGATACCAACATCAACTTCATCGAAAATCAGTGTGGGTGTATTGTCTTTTTGTGCAGCGACCACTTGTAATGCTAAATTAATGCGCGATAATTCACCACCTGAGGCAACTTTATGCAAAGGTTGTAATGGCTGTCCAATGTTAGTGCTGACCAAGAATTCAATGAGTTCAGCCCCTTGTGCGCTGATCTCACCGGCATCGAGTGGCAACAATTGTATGGTAAACTTACCACTGTGCATGTTTAATCGTTGCATATTTTTTGTGACCAACATACTTAAATTCTTCGCTGCGAATTGGCGCTGCTTACTTAATTTAGCCGCGGTAGCTACATACTGTTCTTGATACTGTTTGCATTGTTGCTGTAAGGTGGTTTGATGTTTATCAATGTGCTGTAGTTGTTCCAATTGTTGTGTCAACTCGTATTGCAATTCTGGTAATGTTTCTGGTTCGACATGATGTTTGCGGGCAACATCACGGATCTGTTGTAAACGGTGTTCGACTTCAAGTAGATGTTCAGGGTTGATCTCGATGTTATCAAGAAAGTGTTGCAATTCTGTGCGAGTTTCTTGTAGCTGAATTGTCGCTGTGTTCAGCATGTCTATCGATGACTGCAAAACTGGTGCCGCATGACGAATCGCTTCGAGGGCCTTTTGTGCTTGATTAATCAAGGTGGTCGCGGTTTTCGTTTCATGTGTATCAATAGCTTGTAGTGCCGTTTGTACGTTCGCCTGTAGCTGTTCTGCGTGTGTGAGTTGCTGGTGTTCCGATTCTAGTTTACCGATCTCGTTATCAGATAAGGCTAAATCTTGTAGCTCTTGCACTTGATATTGTAATAACGATAATTTCGCATCGCCATTACCGCGCTCGCCTTCTAAATGATTTAGTTGTTGTTTAATGGTTTGTATTTTTTGATAACAAACGTTTATCTGTTCTAATAATGTGCCATATGTACCATGACTGTCCAGTAGATCACGTTGGTAAGTGCGTTGTGTTAGTCGCTGATGTTGATGTTGGCTATTAATATTAACCAGGAGTTCGCCGAGTTGCCGCATCTGTTGTTGTGTACACGCTTCGCCATTAATGAATTGGCGCGAGCGTCCATCTTTAGTGATGTTACGACGTAGTAGAATTTCATCGTCGGTTGCAGAAAAGTCATTTTCTGCCAGCCATTGTTGTGCCGTCGGGATATTTTGTACGCTAAAAATGGCACTGATCTCGGCACGTTCGCTCCCATGACGAATAAGAGTGGTGTTGCCGCGACTACCGAGTATAAGCTCTACAGCATCGATGAGAATTGATTTACCTGTACCACTTTCCCCTGTTAGTGCAGTCATTCCCGATGCTAATTCCAAGTTTAATTTTGCAACAGTAGCAAAATTTTTTAAGCTAAGAGAAATTAGCAAAGTTTTTCCGCCCAGCGCAATTTGCTGCGTAGTGTGTGGAAGTAGTTATAATTTTGCGGGTGTATTAAACGCAAAGCGCGTTCGCTTTTGCTGATATCAATATGGCCACCAGCAGGAATATTAATCGGTGTCTCGGCATCGCAACTAATGCGTGGTTTCGTTTCAACATCGTTAGCAATTGTGATTTCAACTGTGCTATTGGCATTGATCACAATCGGGCGCATACTTAATGTATGAGGGAACATTGGTACCAGTACTAGTGCATCTAAGTTTGGACTAATGATGGGACCACCGGCAGAAAGTGCATAGGCAGTTGAGCCGGTTGGTGTGGCAACGATTAAACCATCGGAGCGTTGATGACAAACAAATTCTTTGTTAATGCTAATGTCAAATTCAATCAATTGCGCAGTGTCTTTCCCCGATATAAGCACCACATCGTTGAGAGCTAAGCCTTTCGCCACAGTTTTGCTGTGACCATGAACTAAAGTTTGCAGGAAGAAGCGCTGTTCTTCGTTGTAGTCACCTGAAAGTACCGCGGCCACTTCGGTAGTAGCATGATTAGGGTTAATATCAGTCAGAAAACCCAGTGTACCGCGATTGATACCCAGTACCGGCGTATCATAAAGCGTCGCTGCCTTGGCTGCGTGTAACAAACTACCATCACCGCCGACGACGATGATTAAGTCTGTATCTTTTCCCATATCATCATAAGCAACACAACGGAGTTGCTGATTCGGCAACAGCGCTGCCGACTGTTGCTCTACTGTAATATCGATCTGGTGTTGCTGCAAAAAATTGACTAGCGTTACTAAGATTTCTGCTAATTCAGGACGATTTTGCCGTGCCACCAAAGCGATAGATTTAAAAGCATTTGCCACAACCATGGCTCTTAAATTTTAATTTTTATTAATTTTACATTAACACTAGCAATGCGTCTATAATTCCCAATCATTATGAGTTTATGGTTTAGACATTCCATATAATTTAGCATGTAGTAATTTTAACCTTGAAATTTTCACGAATGACGCTAGATAGGCTATAATTTTCAAAGTTCACAGAGGGAAAGATAAATGAGTAAAAACAAATCGCATCCAGAGCATATTGATGCAACAGTTGCTACATCCGAGGATGTAGCGGTTGAACACGCAGTTACTGAGAACGAGGAGGAGGTGGTTACAGACAGTGAAGATCGTCTTGCCAATCTTACACCAGAACAAATGATGTTCGAATGCACTGAGGCGCAGCAGCGTGCCGATGAAAATTGGGAAAAGTTGTTGCGCGTGCAGGCTGAGATGGAAAATGTGCGTCGCCGTGCCGAGCGTGATGTCGCCAGTGCACATAAATACGGTTTGGAGAGATTTATCAAGAGCTTATTGCCGGTGGTCGATAGCCTGGAGCGCGGTATGGATATTGTTGTCGAAGGTTCGGCAGAGGTTAGAGCAATGCATGAAGGCATGCAATTGACTCACAAGTTATTGCTGGAGACATTAGGAAAGCAGGGTATCAAGCAACTTAATCCGCTAGGTGAATCTTTTAATCCAGAGCAAATGGAGGCAGTATCGATGCAGCCGGCGAGTGAAGCCGATCCCAATACCGTACTTTCTGTGGTGCAAAAAGGCTACCTATTGAACGATCGTCTGGTACGTCCGGTGATGGTGGTTGTTTCGCAGTAAGTAGCAGACTTGAATTATTTAAACTTGTCCCTATATCAGAGACATTTACACAGAACTTTCAGTAATTAATTCACTTGGAGAAAAAAATGGGCAAAATAATTGGTATTGACTTGGGAACGACTAATTCCTGTGTTGCCGTGATGGAAGGGGGTAAAGCCAAAGTCATTGAGAATGCAGAAGGTAAGCGTACCACTCCATCGATTATCGCTTATACCGAGGAGCAAGTCTTGGTCGGTGAGCCGGCAAAGCGTCAGGCAGTGACTAATCCAAAAAATACACTATTTGCGGTGAAGCGTTTAGTCGGACGTAAGTTCAATGATGAGGTGGTACAACGCGATATCAAAATGGTTCCTTATGCTATTACTAAAGCAGATAACGGTGATGCCTGGGTTGAAGTTAACGGCGAAAAATTGGCTCCCCCACAAGTTTCTGCAAAAGTGCTGATTAAGATGAAGCAAACAGCTGAAGATTATCTCGGTGAGAAGGTTACTGCAGCGGTGATCACGGTGCCCGCATACTTTAATGATTCTCAGCGTCAAGCGACTAAAGACGCCGGTAAAATTGCCGGACTTGATGTGAAGCGCATCATCAACGAACCAACTGCCGCTGCGTTAGCGTATGGCATGGACAAGAAGCAAGGCGATTCGGTACTAGCCGTTTATGACATGGGTGGTGGTACCTTTGATATTTCCATTATCGAAGTTGCCGAGGTTGATGGTGAGCATCAATTTGAAGTGCTAGCTACCAATGGTGATACTTTCTTAGGTGGAGAAGACTTTGATTTACGGTTGATTGATCATCTTGCCGATGAATTTAAGAAAGAATCCGGCATCGATTTGCACACTGATCCGGTTGCCCTACAGCGTCTGAAAGAAGCTGCAGAAAAGGCTAAGATTGAGCTTTCTTCTACGCAACAAACCGATGTGAATCTGCCCTACATTACTGCTGATGCATCTGGTCCCAAGCATTTAAATATCAAGGTAACGCGGGCGAAATTAGAATCATTAGTTGAAAAC
>CAYWDC010000046.1:0-6351 GCA_964456955.1 uncultured Gammaproteobacteria bacterium
TATCTGTAGTGTCCCCAACACTGCGTTTAAATAAAGCGGTATCTTCAACGATCGGTGTGCGAATTTCTTGATAGCCATAGCTTTCAACACATTCACGAAACACCGTCTCCAAATGACGCCAATAGACCATATCCTGGGGGAGAATGTCGTGCATACCACGAATCGCTTTTAGTTTACCCATTGCTATCAACCATTATCCTGCATAGATATTGCTCTGCACTAACCGTTGGTATCGCATGAATTGTGTTGATTCAGGAAAATGCTTTCCTAACAATGCTCCGCATTGTTGCAATGTGGCTTTACTATGCAGTTTTAAAGCTATCTGCACACCTAACCATAAAGTATTAGCATCGACTCGACCGATTTTAATATAACGTTGTAAGTAAACATCGGCTTGCCGATATTGCTGCTGTGCATAATGTAAACTTATCAACTGCCGTAATGTAGTTACCGTATTAGGATTTTGCTGTAGCGCTTTTACAAAATATTGCCTTGCCTTACTGTAGTCAGAAATCAATAAGGCACACAAACCTGCATTCTCGTAAGCATTGGCAGTATTGAGATAATTGGTATCAGCGATGGCAGCAGCAAATTGTCGCTGCGCTTCCTGATAGCGCTTTTCCCGACAGAGAAAAACACCATAATTATTGTGTCCCGCACCTACCGTGGGTGCTTTGGTGATCGCTTGGCGATAATAAACATCGGCTCGCGACAAATCACCGGTTCTTTCATAAAAATAAGCTAACGCCCGATCAACTGCTGCCGACGGTTGTTGCCGTTGTGCGAGCAGCAATTTTTGTTTTGCCCGTCTAATATCACCTTGTTGTAAGTAAATCAATCCCAATTTTAGATTAATAGCCGAAGCGCGCGGTAAATTTTTTTCTGACGAGTGATCGCTAACGGTCTCCGTGGCACAAGCAGCAAGCAGCGAAAGCAAAAAAAATATCATACTCCAATTAGTTATCTGCTGCATTTACCTTCCCGATGCCTAGTAAGTGGTGTGGGTTGCTTCTCCCCCCTCAGTATATCTAGTTTTAGAGGAAATTTCATGGTAATAGTTGTTGCTACAGATTTGCTACCCACAATATGGGAGTAATATTGAGCCTCATAGCATTCTTTTTGCAGTTACTATGGCAACGAGCATATCTCAATGGCGGCAAAAAAATAAGCGATTTCGCTCGCCGCGGTTTCATGGGCATCTGAGCCATGCACAGCATTAGCATCGATACTATCGGCAAAATCTGCACGAATCGTGCCTGATGCCGCTTCAACAGGATTGGTCGCACCGATCAATTCACGGTGCTTTAAAATAGCATTTTCACCTTGCAGGACTTGAATCATCACCGGACCAGAACACATAAAATTAACTAGGTCAAGGAAAAAAGAACGATCTTTATGTACTGCATAAAACCCTTTTGCCTCGGCTATTGAAAGATGTTTCATCTTTGCTGCAATAATGCGTAACCCAGCCTTCTCAAAGCGACTGTAAATCTCACCAACTACCTGTTTTGCTATCGCATCCGGCTTGATAATCGATAGTGTAGACTCTATTGCCATTTATCTTCCCTCATTAAATAAAACGGTACATGATTGTATCAGATTAGCTTAAAAAAGCGATGTAAAGCCCCTGATCTACTATCTAAAAATCTTAAATTCATTTACAATTTTAATCTTTTGACAAGGAACAGAATGAAAAAAAAGTATCAGTGTATCATTTGCGGATATATTTACGATGAAGCCAGAGGTTGCGCAGAAGAAGGTATTGCCCCTGGCACTAAATGGGAAGACATTCCAGAAGATTGGGTATGTCCCGATTGTGGCGCTACTAAAGCCGACTTTGAAATGGTAGAAATAGATTGAAATCAATACCTTACAAGTTAGAGCAAATATATTGGTGCATTTGCTCGCGAAAATTTTGTAAAAATCTGCTATAATAAATTATTAAAATAATTGAGAAGAAAATGGAAAGTTCACAAAATACCAATATATGGGATCAGCTTAAGCGTATTAAATTAACAGAAGTGCGCAAAGTCATCTCAAAGGCCTGTTATCAGCGTTCATTGTGGAAAGCTATTTTTTGCTACAGTGTTGATCTATTGATTTTTACTGCAGGAATGGTATTAATATTTTCTAGTCAGCATCTGATAGTTAAATTACTCGGTGGCATGTTTGCCGGTGTCGGCACTGCAATTTTATTTGTTTGGGCACATGACGCAGCACACGGAACATTATTCAAGAGCCACAAAGTCGCTGAAATACTTGGAACTATAGTGATGCTGCCATCGTTAAATATTTATCGTCTTTGGTCTTACGGACACAACAAAGTGCACCACGGTTTTACCTCATTCTCACCCATCGACTGGATTTGGCGCCCTTTTACACCTGAAGAATATCAAGCGCTAAACAAATTTCAGCGCATCTTGTATCGTATAGAACGCAGTTGGTTTGGATGCGCCTTTCATTATCTACGACGCGTGTGGTGGAATGAGATGTTACGTTTTAATCCAGGTAAAGATAAGCAGCAAAAACGTTATTATCGTAATGGGAAATTATATGTTGCCATCTACGCATTATTAATGTGTGTGATTTCTTATCGCTTTGGTGGCGGCTTTATCGGTGTTATCTGCGCATTAATAGTGCCGTTCATTATCTTTAATTATTTTATTGCGCTTATTGTTTATTTACACCATACACATCCCGATATTCCATTTTTTGATGTAAAAAAGGATTGGTCACATTCGATCGGTATTCTCTACTGTAGCACTGTGATTCATTGTTCAAGATTTTCAAAAACACTGCTACATAATATCATGATTCATATTCCGCACCACTTGGATATTCGTATTCCCTTTTATAACTTACCACGCGCTTACCAAGAACTTAAAAAAGAATATGGAAAATATTTTCATGAGTACCGCTTCAGCTGGAAAAAAGTGGGCAATATTTTTAAACAATGCAAACTATACAATTTTGATAGTAAATGCTGGTTAACATTCAAAGAAGCAAAATTACAGCATGAACAAACCTGAATATCTAATTCTTTTCATAAGGAACGTAATTGCATTGTACTTGTCATTGACCAGTTAAAACTAACCAATTGCAGATTCGTTGTATTAGCAAAAGAAGACTCATCCCACAATGTCTTATACGTTTTGTCTAATTGCGGATGTCTACTTGCTGGTGCAATATCCGCTAACGGTTTTAAAACGAAAGCATATTTCATAATATCTGGCCGAGGCAGCACACACTCGGCCGTATCAATTATGGTATCACCGTATAGCAACAAATCTAAATCGATTTTACAATATTTGTTGCTATGGATCCTGATAACCGGATCCAAATCAAACTCGATTCTATGTAATATTTTATTCACTTCAGCCCAACTTTTGTGAGTCAAAAATCCTATAACGGCATTATAAAAATCACTCCCGACAAAGCCAACAGCTTTGCTACGATAAACTGGTGATATGCAAAGACCTGTAAAATAGTTTTTTAAGCGTTTATACGCCGCAGGTAACATAATTTCTCGTTGGCAGTTACTTCCTATTCCCAAATAGATCGGTATTAAGTTGTACACGTAGTACCCTCACAGAATATCGGCTCTTTAATTATAGCAACACTTTATGTGCTAAGTATCATGCAGATTGGTCGGGACGGCAGGATTTGAACCTGCGACACCTAGCACCCCATGCTAATGCGCTACCAGACTGCGCTACGCCCCGAATAAGTTCACGCGTAATTATAACAAGTCCTATTTGTCTTTGATATGCTAAAATTAAGCACTTGCTACAACAGAGTTACAATATGCAACGAATTATCAGTTACCTGCGTTTAATGCGCTTCGATCGTCCGATTGGTATCTACCTGTTACTATATCCAACGCTATGCGCCGTTTGGCTAGCAGCAAATTTGCATCCCTCAATAAAAATAATCACTATTTTTTCTGCAGGCGTGATCATTATGCGTGCTGGTGGCTGTGTCATCAATGATATTGCTGACCGCCATTTCGATCCTTATGTTGAACGCACCAAAAATAGACCGCTGGCAAGTAAACAAATTACCTTGACAGAAGCGATGGTCTTGTTTATCGTGCTGATGTTAATCGCCCTGTTACTAGTGTTGCAGCTTAATCACTACGCTCTCTACATTGCAATCATTGCCGCCATTTTCACCATGCTGTATCCCTTCGCCAAACGCTTTACTCACTTACCACAACTCCTGCTCAGTTGCACCTTCAAAGCAGGTATCTTGATGGCATTCGCGGCGCAACAGAATCAATTACCACCGCTCGCATGGCTGCTCTATTTGACGGCAGTCTTGTGGATGATGAGTTACGACACAATGTATGCATTAACCGATCGTGATGACGACATCAAACTTGGATTAAAGTCCACAGCGATATTGTTTGGTCAACAAACTAAAAACATGATCTGCATTTTTCAACTACTCTTTCTTATTGGACTCGTAGCTATTGGTTGGCAAGCACGGCTAGGTTGGGTCTATTGGCTAAGCTTTATTATCGTCATCATGCTTTGTATTTACCAACAACAGCTGTTGCGTAAATATGGCGATAAAAAAGGCTTTGTAGCCTTTTGTAATAACCGTTGGGTGGGTTTAGCAATTTTCTTTGGCATCTTATGCGGACATGCATAAATGCAGATAATAACAAATTGCCTGGTTTAGCATTACTGAACAAATCATGTTGATGTTACTGCACTCAGTTGCGGAAATTCATGCCGCCTAGCAAACTCAACACATGAAGTTAATTAATCTGCTGCAATATTAGACGATATTATAGTTACTTGGTTGATACGTACACGTAATTTTTGTCCCGGGCGAAAACTAACCACCTTACGGGCACTGATGATTTTATCCTCACCGGTTTTGGGATTGCGACCAAGACGCGCACGCTTTTGCCGCAGCGCAAAACTGCCAAACCCAGAAAGTTTAACATCATGCCCCTTACTCAACGCAGTGCAAATATCTTCAAAAAAAGCTTCGACCACCGCTTTAGCATCACGATTATTCAAACCAATCCTCTGCATTAAGTACAAAGCTAAATCTGCCTTTGTTAGCGCTGTCATAAACTATTCTCTCAGTTTAGCTCCTACTGTCTTTTGTAACGCTCTACCCAGCATTTCCATGAGAGGTATGACTTCTGCATCAGTCAACGTTCGTTGTGGATGCTGAAAAGTTAGTGCAAGCGCCAAGCTTTTATATCCTGGCGCAACTCCTTGACCACGGTAAATATCAAAAGGTGTTACCGCTAAGAGCAGTTTTCCCGTTGAATTTCTAATTATATCATAGACTTGCTGAAGAGTAACTTCTTCAGCGACAACAATTGCTAAATCGCGACGAATAGCAGGAAATTTAGTGATCTGCTGATATTTTGGTACCGGTCGCCATAAAATTTTTGTCAGATCTAGCTCAAATAGTCCTACGGGCGATGTCAGTTTGAGTGCTTGCATAATGGTAGGATGTAACATGCCTAACCAACCAAGGTGCTGTTTACCAACATAAACTTGTGCGCTCTGTCCTGGGTGCAAGCTCGGATGCTCTGCTGCAATAAAATTAGCATGCAGCACCAATGCTTTTACCTCTGCTTTCACGTCATAAAAATCCAGTGTCTCCGCAGTCATACCCCATTGTTCTGGAAAGCGGGTTCCTGCCATTACTGCAGCGATTTTGTATGGCTGTTGTATCTCTTTGTCTATTTTAGTTTTTTGATAGACTCGACCGATTTCGAACAAGCGCACACGTGCTTGTTGATGCTGTTGATTATATACCACAGCCGGTATTAAATTTACCCATATACTGGTGCGCATCACACTGTTATCATTAGCGATCGGATTTTGTAACGCTATTGTCTGCTGCTCGGGTAATAACAAACGCTGCATTTTCGGATCGACAAAACTATAGGTTAACGTTTCGTGAAAACCGTGATCGACCATGATTTGTCGAATAAAATCTTCACTACGTTTTGCTTCTATTTGTGGCTGCATCACTAACGCCTCGATTGGAGCCACACTCGGAATATGCTCGAGACCGACAATGCGTGCAATTTCTTCAATCAAATCAACTTCCAAATTAATATCAAATCGATGTGCAGGTGGCTGCACTTGCCATCCTGTTGCGCTTTCATGCACTTGCATCTCTAAATGCCGCAGAACATCAGTCACCTTTGCCGCATCAATTTCCCAACCGAGAATGCGTGTAATTTGCTGCTGACGCAATGCAATGATTTTTCTCGCAGGTAAATGTTGCTCGCTAACGTTCTCTTAGATGGGACCTGCTTTCCCCCCACAAACATCGATAAGTAACTGCGTCGCGCGCTGCATAGCTGTGATGGTA
>CAYWDC010000047.1:0-6300 GCA_964456955.1 uncultured Gammaproteobacteria bacterium
GCATTAGCGTTTGCGAAAGCATCGCGTGGTGAATTATATAAAGTCGTTTGGTCAACGCGACAAGAAGTTGTGCAAATGACTATGATAGTCATTGCTTTAGTGATTGTATTGTCACTAATTATTTGGGGTTTAGATGGTTTTTTGTTGTGGGCGATAGGTCTACTAACCGGGCAAAGAGGATAGTAAAGCATGTTAGATGTTGCAGAAACCAACAATAATCAAGATGTGCAAACCGAAGCAGTAATTGATGCGCTAGATGCAGCTGGATCAGATGCTGATTTGTCAAAAAAACGTTGGTATGTCGTGCAAGCATATTCGGGCTATGAAGCTCAGGTTAAGAAGACATTAATGGAGCGTATTAAGTTACAGCATTTAGAGGATTACTTTGCTGATATTCTCATACCAACAGAAAAAGTGGTAGAAATGAAAGCTGGACAAAAGCGTCATAGCGAACGTAAATTTTTTCCCGGTTATGTGCTGGTGAAGATGGTAATGAATGATAAAACATGGTATTTAGTCCGCAAGACACCACGTGTATTAGGTTTTATTGGTGGCACTAGTGATAAGCCATCACCAATTACTGAGCTAGAAGCACAAAAAATTCTGAAGCAAATCGAGCAAGGTGCAGATAAGGCAAAACCGAAAATCATTTTCGAGGCAGGAGAGGTAGTGCGTGTTGTTGAAGGCCCTTTTGCTGATTTCAATGGTGTTGTCGAAGAAGTTAACTATGAAAAGAGCCGCCTACAAGTTGCAGTATTAATCTTTGGTCGTTCCACACCAGTTGAATTGGAATTTGGACAGGTAGAAAAAGCATAGTCAAATGTGGTTTTGTCTTTTTTTAAAGAGCACAATTGAATGCATCAGCGGTTGAATAAACGGGAAAATAATTAATATTCGTTACACTCAAACAGAGGAGGCGTATCCCACATGGCAAAGAAAGTAAAGGCTTATATAAAGCTGCAAGTTAAAGCAGGCGAAGCAAATCCGAGTCCGCCGGTTGGTCCCGCGTTAGGTCAACATGGCGTTAATATTATGGAGTTTTGTAAAGCATTCAATGCGCAAACACAAAATATCGAAAAAGGCTTACCAATTCCAGTGCTCATTATAGTTTATAGCGATCGCAGTTTTACTTTTGTTAAAAAAACCCCGCCGGCGTCGGTTCTTTTGCAAAAAGCGGCAGGCATTGTCAAGGGTAGTTCTGTGCCACATAAAGATAAGGTGGGCAAAGTTTCTCGGGCACAACTGGAGGAGATTGCCAAAATGAAAGCCCCAGATTTAACAGCCGCAGATTTAGAAGCAGCAGTTCGTACCATAGCAGGCAGTGCACGCAGTATCGGTATCGAAACCGATATGCACATGTGAACTAGGAGAAACATTGTGGCAAGATTATCAAAAAGGATTAAAAATATCCGTAAACATGTTGATAGCAACAGGCAATATGATGTTAGCGAAGCTCTTGCATTGTTAAAACAGTATACAGCGGTTAATTTTGATCAGTCAGTCGACATTAGTATTAATTTGGGTATCGATGCGCGCAAATCCGATCAAGCAGTGCGCAGTTCCACCGTGTTACCCAAAGGGACGGGTCGCAAGCTTAACGTCGCGGTTTTTGCGCAAGGTGAAAAAGCAGCGGCAGCAAAGAAAGCTGGAGCCGATATTGTTGGCTTTGAAGATTTAGCTGCAAGCATTGAGGGTGGTAATATCGATTTTGATGTGTTGATTGCGTCACCTGATGCAATGCGTTTGGTTGGAAAACTGGGACAAATCTTGGGCCCAAAAGGTTTAATGCCGAACCCTAAGGTTGGCACAGTGAATGCAGACGTTGCCACCGCAGTTAAAAATGCTAAGGTAGGCCAAGTGCGTTATCGTACTGATAAGAATGGTATTATCCATTGCAGCATTGGTCGTATCAGTTTCGATATTGCGGATCTGTTAGAAAATTTAATGGTATTGATTACCGATTTGAAAAAATTGAAGCCTAGTGCAGCGAAAGGTGTGTATTTGCAGAAAATCACCCTTTCCAGTACCATGGGTCCGGGATTGGTTGTCGATCAGGCAACGTTAAAGGCAGCTTAACTATATACCTTAACATGAAAGTATTCGCGGTAGAATGATAATTTGCTAAGTTTCATTCACGCCGTCGAAGACCGTAGGTGGTAGAACTTAATATTGATTTCACTCAAAGCCTACGCAGACGGGGTGCACCAACGCTATGTCAATAGCAAGGTTCACCATAATTCAAATGCTCTTCAGGGTGGTGTAATTATGGACTTTTTTCTGAGAGCATAACGGAGGTAGCATACGTGGCATTAAAGCTCGAAAATAAAAAAGAGATTGTAGCAGAAGTATCCAGCATCGCTGCTGATGCAGTTGCTGCTGTTGTCGCTTATTATCGTGGTTTAACGGTAGCGGAAATGACGGATTTGCGTAATAAATCACGTCAATCAGGCGTTTATCTGCGGGTCGTCCCTAATACTCTAGCGCGTCGTGCGCTTGCAGGGACGGAGTTTGCCTGTTTAAATGATGAGCTTACCGGTCCCGTGGTTTTAGCGTTTTCACGCAAAGAACCAAGTGCTGCTGCGCGTCTGATCCATGATTTTTCGAAAGATCATGACAAGCTGGTAGTAAAAATTTTGGCAGTTGGTGGAAACTTGTATACAGCCGCACAATTAGTCGCTATTGCCAAATTGCCGACTAAAGACGAGGCAATTGCCCAACTAATGGCAGTGATCCGAGCACCAATCACTAAATTGCTAAGCACATTGAATGAACCTAACGCTAAACTGGTAAGAACTTTTGCGGCGTTGCGTGAGCAAAAAGTAGTCGCTTAGCCCTTCGTTATTAACAATTAATTTTAACACCTTAAAGTTTCAAAGGAGCGAGAAAATGGCCGTAACAACAGAAGATATGTTGGCAACGATTGCTAACATGAGTGTAATGGAAGTCGTCGAATTAATTGCGGCGATGGAAGAAAAGTTTGGTGTTTCTGCTGCGACAGCAGTGGCTGTCGCAGCACCTAGTGCCGCTGATGGAGATACTAACACTGCAGCAGAAAAGACTGAGTTTGATGTGGTAATGACGAGCTTTGGTGATAACAAAGTTGCTGTGATTAAAGCGGTGCGTGGTATTACTGGCCTCGGTTTAAAGGAAGCTAAAGATATGGTTGAAGGTGCGCCAACGACTATAAAAGAAGGAGTTGCTAAAGAAGAAGCAGAAGACCTCCAGAAACAGCTTGAAGAAGCTGGTGCAAAAGTAGAAGTTAAATAACTTCTTTAATGATAATGAGGCTGAAGGTTGTTATCGCCTTCGGCCTTTTCCTGCTTTATAAAAGCAAAACACACGTAAACCTATTTACGTCGCTTAATTTTAAGGGTGAGTTAATAAATGGCATATTCATACACGGAAAAAAAGCGTATTCGAAAAAGTTTTGGTAAATGTTCCAGTCTTATGGAGGTACCCTATTTATTATCTATTCAAATCGATTCATACAAACGATTTTTACAACAAAGTACTGCGCCTGAAGCTCGCGAAGATCAAGGACTGCAAGCAGCATTTAACAGTATTTTCCCGATCATCAGCAATTCAAATAATACACGATTAGAGTTTGTCGGTTATACATTGGGTGAACCGGCCTTTAACGTGCGTGAATGCCGTATTCGTGGTGTGACTTATGCTGCTCCTTTACGGGTTAATCTACGTCTAGTGATATTTGATAAAGAAGCGAAATTGGAAAAAGTTAAAGACATTCGCGAGCAGGAGGTATATATAGGCGAAATTCCATTGATGACCGAAAATGGTACTTTTGTAATTAATGGTACTGAGCGTGTGGTCGTGTCACAATTACATCGTTCACCTGGGGTGTTATTTGAGCATGATAAAGGTAAAACACATTCTTCTGGAAAATTATTATTTTCTGCACGGGTTATTCCATATCGTGGTTCGTGGTTAGATTTTGAATTTGATGCTAAAGATTGTTTGTATGTGCGTATTGATCGTCGTCGCAAATTACCTGCCACGATTATTTTACGTGCTTTAGGGTATTCCACCGAAGAAATATTGGAAATATTCTTCAAGATGAGCACTTATTATTTACAAAATGAACATATCTTGTTGCAATTGGTGCCAGAAAGCTTGCGTGGCGAAATTGCTTTGTTCGATATTAAAGATAGTGAGGGTAATGTAATCGTTGAGCAAGGACGTCGCATTATCATGCGGCATATTCATGAATTAGAAAAAGCCAAGGTCGAGCGTTTATTAGTACCGGATGAATATTTTATTGGTAAGGTAATTGCTAAACCAATTATTGATCCCGAAACAGGTGAAATTTTAGCCGAAGCAAACAGGGAGATGACCGAAGAATTACTAGCTAAATTGCGTAAAGCACAAGTACCCGAAGTCTTCACCTTATACACTAATGATATTGATCAAGGTCCTTATATTTCTGATACATTACGTATCGATCCGACACACAGTCAAGTAGAAGCGCAGATTGAAATTTATCGTGTAATGCGACCAGGCGAGCCTGCCACTAAAGCTTCGGCAGAAGCGTTGTTTCACAATTTATTCTTTACTGAAGATCGTTATGATCTTTCACTTGTTGGACGCATGAAATTCAATCGTCGTCTGGGGCGTCCGGGTGACGACGGTTCTAGAGTTTTAGGTAACGAAGACATCATTGATGTAATGCAGGAATTATTAAGTATTCGCAATGGCATCGGTATCGTGGATGATGTTGATCATCTTGGTAATCGCCGCGTACGTTGTGTCTGTGAAATGGCGGAAAACCAATTTCGCCTCGGTCTCGTGCGTGTTGAGCGTGCGGTGAAAGAACGCCTGAGTTTGGTTGAAACTGAAAACTTAACGCCACAGGATTTAATCAATGCCAAACCGGTTTCTGCATCAATGAAAGAATTCTTTGGTTCTTCACAATTGTCACAATTTATGGACCAGGTTAATCCATTGGCTGAAGTGACGCATAAACGTCGTATTTCTGCACTGGGTCCAGGTGGTTTGACGCGTGAACGTGCTGGTTTTGAAGTGCGCGATGTGCATCCGACACATTATGGTCGTGTTTGTCCGATTGAAACACCAGAAGGTCCGAACATCGGCTTGATTAATTCCTTAGCCATTTATGCACGCACCAATGATTATGGTTTCTTAGAAACGCCACTGCGTCGTGTTGAAAATGGCAAGGTGACAGACGCAGTTCATTACCTTTCAGCCCTTGAAGAAAGTGAACATTATATTGCCCAAGCAAATGCAATACTTGATAACAAGCGGCATATTACAGCCGATCTTATTCCGGTACGGCACCATGGTGAAACCACCATGACAGTGCGCGAAAAGATTGATTACATCGATATTTCGCCACAGCAAATTGTTTCTGTGGCCGCTTCATTGATCCCATTTCTCGAACATGATGATGCCAATCGTGCCCTGATGGGATCAAATATGCAGCGTCAGGGCGTACCGACATTACGTGCCGAAAAACCGCTTGTGGGTACTGGGATGGAACGTATCGTGGCGCGCGATTCTGGTGTTTGTGTTATCGCTCGTCGCAGTGGTGTGGTTGATGCCGTCGATGCAGGACGGATTGTGGTGCGTGTAAGTGATGAGGAAACGGATACTAACAAAGCCGGTGTAGATATTTATAATCTGATTAAATATACTCGTTCTAATCAGAATACCTGCATGAATCAGCGTCCTTTAGTCAACGTTGGTGACAAGATTTCTAAGAATGATGTATTAGCAGATGGTGCTTCCACTGACTTGGGTGAACTGGCTCTTGGACAAAATCTTTTGGTTGCCTTTATGTCGTGGAATGGTTACAACTTTGAAGATTCCATCTTGATTTCCGAACGCCTCGTGGAAGAAGATCGCTACACCAGCATTCACATTGAAGAAATGACCTGTATTGCTCGCGATACTAAGTTAGGTGCGGAAGAAATTTCCGCCGATATTCCTAATGTTGGTGAAAGTGCATTAGCCAAACTGGATGAGTCTGGTATCGTTTATATTGGTGCAGAGGTGAATGCTGGTGACGTACTAGTTGGCAAAGTGACACCAAAAGGTGAAATGCAATTGACGCCCGAGGAAAAGTTATTGCGTGCGATCTTCGGCGAAAAAGCTCTAGATGTAAAAGATACATCATTGCGCGTGTCTTTTGGTTGGATAGGTATTGTCCAAGACATTCGTATCACTACTCACGGTGTTGCTCGTCATAAGGATTCTGATATTGACTCTGCTTAGATCAAGATGAAGATCAAGAAGATCAATGACGATTACAATAAGAAGAGAGAC
>CAYWDC010000048.1:0-6199 GCA_964456955.1 uncultured Gammaproteobacteria bacterium
TATCTATAGTGGTTACTATGAGCAGAAAAGAAATGTGTCCGTGGCATAATAGTCTTCATTGTTTTGATTTGTTTAGTTGAGAGTATATTTGACTTCGTCTAGAATACCAAGACAATTAGTAAAATCAATACTAGTTATGGTTATAATAACGTGAAAAATTATCATATACAAGCAAGCAATCTATCAGGAACAACTGTCCTGCCGTCCTCAAAATCACAGAGCTTGCGCGCCGTGCTATTTGCCAGTTTAGCGCAAGGCACGAGTATGATAGAAAACGCGTTGCCCTCTCCTGACATTGCCGCCATGATCTCAGCTTGTCGGCAATTGGGTGCCTTTATAAAGCAGCAAGGCAATCGATATATCATTACCGGTGTGAATGGCAAACCGAGAACGCCGGATGATGTTATCGATGCCGGAAACTCCGGACAAGTGCTGCGCTATATTGCCTGTGTCGCCGGTTTGCAACATCAATATATCGTCATAACCGGTGATCGATCGATCCGCCATAATAGGCCGGTACAACCACTGATAGAAGCTTTAACTCAGCTGGGCATGATTTGTGTGTCGATGCGTGGCGATGATCATGCACCGCTTATCATTAAAGGTCCATTCAACGGCAATAGCACCACCTTGGGTGGCGAAGATTCACAACCCGTCACCGGCTTGCTGATTGCATCCGCATTCCGGGAGCAAACGATGACAATAAAAGTGCGTAATGCTGGAGAGAAACCCTGGATTGAATTAACCCTTTCATGGCTGGACCGTTTACGTATAGCCTGTCACCATCATGATTTCACAGAATATCAAATCACCGGTAGAGCAAATGTGCCTGCTTTTCACTATCGCATCCCTGGCGATCTCAGTTCGTTAGCCTATCCCTTGGTTGCGGCACTCGTCACAAAATCAGAAATAACCATTAATAACGTTGACATGACCGAACCACAAGGCGATAAGGCAATAGTTGAGGTATTAAAAAATATGGGAGCGAATATCCGTATTAACCAGCAGCATAAAACGTTAACCGTACATAAAACGAAAATGCTGCAGGGTATGGAAATTGATGCCAACGACTTTGTTGACTGCGTCACTATTCTTGCCGTTGTTGGTTGCTTTGCGCTTGGCACCACCATAATAACCGGTGTTGGCATTGCACGGATGAAAGAATCTGACCGAATAACAGCCATCACCTGTGAATTAAAAAAAATGGGCGCCGATATTGAAGAACAACCTGACGGCCTAATCATCAGATCTGCCCCATTGCATGCAGCTGTGGTGAATAGCCATCACGATCATCGCATTGCCATGTCACTCGCCGTTGCTGCACTGGCTATTGAAGGAGAAACAACCATTCGCCATATAGACTGCGTGCAGAAAAGTTTTCCTAATTTTGTCGATGCGATGCGTTCGCTCGGTGCGAGAATTGCTATCGATGCTGAGTAAACACCTATTGCTCATTGGCTTACGCAGTGCTGGGAAGAGTACCGTAGGACGGGCACTCGCTGAGCGATTGCAGCTAGACTTTTTCGATAGTGACCAAGTCATCGTAGCAAACTATTTTGCACAAACTGGCAAACAGCTTAACCTTAGAAAAGCATACCAGACCATAGGCGAAGCAAAATTTCGTGTCTTAGAAAAACAGGCGATAAAACAATTGCTAGCACAGCATCAAACCTCGGTCATTGCTACTGGCGGTAGCAGCATGTTAAATGCGAACACCGTGGCGCTATTGCCAGGTAAAGCGATGGTCATTTACTTGCAAGCAACAATTACAACGTTACGGCAACGTTGGCAAAAGAATCCGCCAGGATTTATTAACATCAACGAGTTGGCGGCAGAATTAGACCAATATTATGCGCAACGTGCCCGACCTTATCAATCACTAGCTGATATCAGCGTTATCATCGATAACAAAACCGTCGACCATATTGTTAATGAAATTATTAGCACAAAGAAACTCAATATATGATTGAAAAATGACAATTAAGGTGGCCCAGCAAACAAGCAACAAGCTCTCTTATATGCAGGGTAACTATAATGCAATATATTAAACAATCACCAACGGCAGCAATGATGATACGTGTTGCTGAGCAACGCGCTGCTGGTAAAGATATCATCGGTTTGCATATGGGTGAACCTGACTTCGACACTCCAGAGCATATCAAGCAAGCGGCCGTTAGCGCCATTGCCAATAACTCTACACGGTACACCGCCGTCGATGGTATGCCAAGCTTAAAACAAGCTATTCAGCAAAAGTGGACAGAGGTTAATCAGCTGCACTATCGGCTAGAGCAAATCTTGGTGTCTTGTGGTGCGAAGCACAGTATCTACAATGCCTGCCAGGCGCTACTCAACTGCGGCGATGAAGTCATTATTCCTGCACCTTACTGGGTATCTTATACTGATATGGTGCTACTTGCCGGTGCGATACCCGTCATTGTTAATACCAGTATACAGACAGACTATAAAATTTCAGCAGCTCAGCTGACAGCTGCCATTACCCCGAGAACGAAATTATTGATACTCTGTAGTCCATCGAATCCAACTGGTGCGGTGTATACATCTGCAGAATTACAGGCGCTTGCCGAGGTATTAATAAAAAATCCGTATATCTATATTCTTAGTGACGATATTTATGAACAAATTTACTGGGCAGCAGAACCTTTTTGCAATATGGTGATGCAAGAACCAAAGCTTTACGATCGTACTATTGTGATCAATGGTGTTTCCAAAACTTATGCCATGACCGGATGGCGTATTGGCTATGCAGCCGGACCGGCAATGATAATTAAAACGATGAAAAAATTACAATCACAGAGTACCGGTAACCCGACGTCGATTGCTCAAGTCGCAGCTGAAGCCGCGCTCAACGGGCCACAAAGTTGTGTTACCAAAATGCGAGAGGCTTATCGTCAACGACTTGGCATGGCGCTAGAAATATTAAATCGTATTAAGGGGTTCCGTTGTTATGCTCCCCAAGGTGCTTTTTATATCTTCCCAGAGGTATCGGAGGCCATTCGCCGACTCGCGCTAGCTGACGATATTGAACTGGCAGAGTTACTCTTGGCAAAGGCCGGTGTAGCAACCATGCCAGGTAGTGCTTTTGGGCTTGCAAATCACCTGCGGCTTGCCTATGCTGTGAGTAATGCAGAGCTCACAGCAGCATTAGAACGCATAAAAAACTTATTCAGATAAAAAACTCACCGCTATTCGATAGACTCCAATGTACATTGGATAAGAATGATGTAAGTTTCAATAACGAGTTTACAGCACTATTGAAGCAATATGCTGGAAGACCAACACCCCTAACAGAAGTAAAACATTTTAGAAAACAATTTAATGGACCACGGCTATTTTTAAAACGCGAAGACCTATTACATACCGGTGCGCATAGGATCAATAATGCATTAGGACAGTGTTTATTAGCGAAATGGATGCAAAAGAAACGTGTTATTGTCGAAACAGGCGCTGGACAACATGGAGTAGCAACGGCGACAGCATGTGCTTATTTTGGATTAGAATGTGTTATTTACATGGGCGAAAAAGATATTGAGCGGTAGTTGCCAAATGTTGAAAAAATGAAATTTTTAGGCGCTACCATTGTTACTGTCAAGACAGGTAGAAAAATTTTAAAAGACGCCATAAATCTTGCCTTATAGGACTATGCAATTAATTTCACTACGACGCATTATTGTTTAGGCTCTGCTCTTGGCCCTTATCCTTATCCACAGATAGTTAGCCACTTTCAGGCAATAATTGGTAAAGAAACAAAACAACAGTGTGATGCAGTTTTAGGTAAAGCGCCAGATGTGATAGTTGCTTATGTCGGCGGTGGTTCAAATGCGATCGGTATTTTTTCAACATTTCTCAATGACAGCAAGATTCATTTAGTCGGCGTTGAAGCAGGAGGAACAGGTACTGAGCCCGGGCAACATGCAGCCCGTTTTAATGGTGGTAAACCGGGAGTACTACACGGTTGTTTTAGTTATCTATTACAAGATCGAAATGGTCAAGTGTTAAATACCCATTCCATTTCGGCAGGACTAGATTACCCAATGATTGGACCGCAACATGCTGAACTTTATGAAAAAAAGCGGGTTGATTATACTTATGTTACTGATGCAGAAGCGCTGGCGGCTTTTAAGGCGCTCAGTAGAACTGAAGGTATTATACCCGCACTTGAATCATCACACGCGCTCGGTTTTTATATAAAAGAAAGGCCTTATTTTTCTCCTGAAAGTTATGTGGTCGTTAACCTTTCAGGACGTGGTGATAAAGATTTACCGCAATTACTATCACAAGGTTTAGTATGAATCAATTTGCAAAAATATTTAAACAACGCAAAGTATTCATCGCTTATCTAACTGCCGGACACCGTGGCCTTGGCTATACCGAACAAGCAGCAAAAGCACTGGTTGCTGGTGGCGTAGATATCCTAGAAATCGGTGTACCTTTTTCTCTGATCCTATTGCTGATGGTCCAATAATTAAAGATGCCATGCAAAATGCACTCAGTCACAAGGTGAATCTTGAGTCTGTATTGGATTGCATCAAACGTATTAAACAAATAGTTGATGTGCCAATTGTACTGTTTAGCTATTGTAATCCGTTAATCAACAAAGGGCTTGCTGATAAATTAAAAGATTTTGCTAAAGCTGGTGTCGACGCTACATTGGTGGTTGATTTGCCATTAGAAGAATCTGACGAATATCTTAAACAGTGCAATATAAATAACATTGAGCCAATTTGCTTAATAGCACCTTCAACACGAAGACAAAAAGCACAAAAAATTGCTTATCATTGTCATGCTTTTCTGTATTATGTTTGTCGCAATGGCACAACTGGCGTGAAAAATAGCTTACCTAAAGACTACGTAGAAAAACTCAGTGAGTTGAAGACTATATCAAATCATCCCATCGTCTCCGGATTTGGTATTGGTAACCGGAAATTAGCAGCAAAAGCACTGCAGCATGCCGATGGTTTGTCGGTTCAGCATTTGTCAGTACGATAACTGACGGTGCTAATACCAATGATTTACAGCAGCTAGCTGCTAAAATTGACCCCAGGTCAATTAGTCATGCAAATTTTCTGCAGCGTATAACGTGTTTTCTAGTAAAGTAACAATTGTCATTGGCCCCACACCACCAGGCACCGGAGTGATCCAACTGGCACGTTGTTTTGCCACAGCAAATTCGACATCACCAACGAGTGCTTTATCCACGCGATTGATACCTGCATCAATCACCACGGCGCCAGGTTTAATCCAGCTGCCTTTCACTATTTCTGCTTTACCAACGCCGACCACTAACACATCCGCACGTGCCACCTTATCCGGCAGATGCTGGGTATAACTATTGCAAATCGTTACGGTACAATTGGCTAGCAACAGCTCTGCCGCCATTGGGCGGCCGACAATATTAGACGCACCAACAACCACCGCTTCTAATCCAGGCAGAACAATACCGGTGTGTTGCAACAACGTCATAATTCCCTTCGGTGTACATGCTGACAACACTGGCCGACGCTGCAATAACAAACCGAGATTTGTCGGCGAAAAACCATCAACATCTTTGTCAAATTTAATTGCATCGAGAATTTTATGCTGATTAATATGCGATGGTAACGGCAATTGCACCAAAATGCCGTCAATGTTTGGAGCAGCATTTAAATTTGTCAGTAGCGCTAATAACTGGGCTTCTGTGGTACCTTCAGGTAGATTAACGTTTTTAGAAACGAAGCCAACTGCTTCACACGCCTGGCGTTTTTTGGCTACATAAATCGCCGATGCCGCATTTTCACCTACCAATACTACCGCTAACCCTGGTGGGCGTAAGCCGTTATCTAGGCGTTTTTGTACTCGCTGTGCTAGCTGTTGTTGCAGCCTGGCAGCAACTGCTTTGCCGTCTAATATTTTTGCGGTCATTATTTAATCCTAACTATCCAAGTATTACATAAATCCAATATCTATGTTTTGGTCTGTAGTATCAGAGTATAATAAAGATTGACGAGATTTAGCAAGATGCGTATTATTTGCCTTTAGTCGGGGCATAGCGCAGCCTGGTAGCGCGCCTGCTTTGGGAGCAGGATGTCGGGGGTTCAAATCCCTCTGCCCCGACCAAAATACGCCACCGGCAGCAACACGTGCGCCCGTAGCTCATCTGGATAGAGCATCGGCCTTCTAAGCCGAGGGTAGCAGGTTCGAA
>CAYWDC010000049.1:0-6172 GCA_964456955.1 uncultured Gammaproteobacteria bacterium
GATAAACAAGATCATAGTGTAACGGAGGGATATGACGATTTTCCTTAGCACTCAAGCCGTGTAGCCAAGCATTGCGCGCATGCACAATAAAAGTCTTGCAACCGCTCTCGGCGACTTTCAGCACAAAGTCTTTAAGAAATTGATATGATATTTGCTGATCAATGCCAATACGACACTTGACTGTCACCGGTATGTGTACCGCAGATTGGATGGCAGTGACGCAATCACGGACCCGTTCCGGTTGCAACATCAAGCGCACGCCAAACTGCCCACGTTGCACGCGATCACTGGGACAACCCACATTTAAATTAATTTCATCGTAACCATGCTGTTCACCTAACCTTGCAGCCTGTGCCAGTTCCTTTTCATCATTGCCACCTAATTGCAGTGCTATTGGATGCTCACTCGGATCAAACTGCAATAAACGTTTTTTATTCCCATATATCAGAGCCTTAGCCGTGATCATTTCGGTATATAACAAGGTATGTTTGCTTAACAACCGCAGAAAATAACGGCAGTGTCGATCAGTCCAATCCATCATTGGTGCCACACAGATGCGTCGTGAGATATTCATCTGCATTTATTATTTAGGAGATGAGACAGTTATTGTTTGCTGCATTTACTTTTTCCTGGTGTTATTTATGACATACCTACAGCCAACAGATGTTCAATCAACAATTGTGCACTCTTAGTATCATTATATTCATTTACTACTAAGCGATAAGCGACATGTACACGTTGACAATGATAATTTGGCCACTCATGCAAGTCGACATTAAACTTAATTGCCGTCAACACCTTCGCACCGTCGCTATGTTGTAAACGAAGACGTAAGTGTTTTTCACCCACAATACGTTGTTCGATAATCATAAATTCATTATCAAATATAGGCTCAGGAAATGATTGCCCCCACGGACCAGCATATTGCAACGCTTCGGCTAGCGCCAACGACAGCTCGCCATCGACTAAACCGCCATCGGTCAAAATTTCACCTTGCAATGCTTCTGTGGTAAGCTGACGTTGCACTTCAACGTTAAATGCAGCACTAAATTGTCGGTAATTCTCGGTTGCAATGCTTAACCCAGCTGCCATGGCGTGACCACCAAATGTTTTGATTAATTGCGGTTGACGCTTTGCGACTAAATCAAGAACATCACGAATATGTAAATCTTTTATTGAACGTGCCGATCCCTTTAATTCGCCATTACCAACGTTAGCAAAGGCAATCACCGGACGATGATAACGTTCCTTGATACGCGCTGCAAGAATACCAATGACACCCTGGTGCCATTGCGGATCATAAATGCACAAACCACTCGGCAGTTTTTGGCGGTTAAATTGCAATTTTTGTAGTGCTTGCAACGCCTGTTGTTGCATATCATTTTCAATCTGACGACGTTGTTGATTCAGTACGTTGAGTTGTTCCGCATCAGCACGTGCGCGGGCAATATCATTTATTAATAAACATTCAATGCCCAAACGCATATCTTTCAAACGTCCAGCAGCATTGAGACGCGGGGCAACTACAAATCCTAGATCGGCAGCTGTTATTTTGCTATGGTCACGCTTTGCCACTGCTAAGAGTGCCTTAATGCCAACAATACACCTACCAGCACGAATACGCCGTAGACCTTGATGTACCAACACCCGGTTATTCTTATCCAACGGCACCACGTCTGCCACCGTTCCTAATGCAACCAGATCGAGAAACTCCGCCATATTGGGTTCGGCTATATTCTCTTCACCAAACCAGCCCGTCTGTCTAAGTTTACTGCGTAATGCTAACATCACATAAAAACAGACACTGACACCCGCAAGACACTTCGAAGCAAAGGTATCACCCGGTTGATTCGGATTAACGATTGCTGCCGCTGCTGGTAAGTCATTTCCAGGCAAATGATGATCGGTAATTAATACCTCAATGCCTTGCTGTTGTGCCATCGCGACACCAGCAGTACTAGAAATACCATTGTCCACAGTCATAATTAGATCCGGTTGCTGTCGTGCTGCTACTGCAACAATTTCTGGCGTTAAACCATAACCAAACTCAAAACGATTTGGTACCAAGTAACTTACTTTTGTCGCCCCCATCGCCTGTAAGGCACGAATGGCCAATGCGGTACTCGTGGCACCATCGGCATCAAAATCACCGATCACCATGATATGTTGCTGTTGTTGCAAAGCCGTTTGCAATAATGTCACCGCTTTTTCGATATCGAGTAACATCGAAAATGGTAATAATTGCTCTAAACCATATTGCAACTCATTATGCGAATAAACGCCACGATTTCGATAAACTTTTTGTAGCACTGGATGGAGTGTGGTGGGAAAATCTGTGCTTTCTTCTTGGCTAATGCGTCGTTTAATCGTTACGGTCATAGTATGAGTCTGATGCCATTATAATAATGCGCTTTCGATTATTGTTGCTGATCAAGACAGAGCAGTCGCAACTGTCTAAAGGCAATCCTATTCATACTGTCATTGAAAACGATAACCGAGCGTTTGCCACCAATTTTACTTGGTAACTGTATTTTGAAATTCAATATCAATAAATGGCTGGTAACGACACTATCACCGAGTAATATCGCATTTAATTTCGCCCCATTGCGTTGGGTTAAACACCAAACGTGTTTATCGAGGTAAGTTAAACTTTTTATCGCCTTTGCTAAACGATGACAAACGTGTTTTTCGATATAATAGGCTAGGCTCGCCAATAATACTAAGGCAATCAACACCTCAGCCCACCATTTTAGCGGCAATGATATGATAAGTAACATCGTTCCCATATGTATCAACAATAATAACCACATGAAATAACGCGATGGTTGTAAGGTAAATTGGTTATGTTGCGTCATGTCTTTGCCAATCGAGGATATATGCCACTATCGCTTGATATGCCGGCGCAACCGCTGCTTGTCGCATCAACCAAGCATACAATTCGGTATCACTAACAGACAATAGCGCAGTAAAGTCACGCTGTTGCTGCGCTGTTAATCTAGTATATTGCTGCTGCAAAAATCGATTTAATAACAGATCGAGTTCTAGCATGCCACGACGACATTGCCATTGTAAACGTTTTTTACTTAAATCTAGTTCTGACATATAATGTTTAAAACAAATAAAGTAATGAGTATACCATGGCGACAATTGATTTAGCTGATTATTCGTTGCTAAAGATCAGTGGCGCTGATGCCAAAAAATTTCTGCAAGGACAACTGACATGTGACCTGGAGAAGGTTGATGTACATACTGCCACGCTTGGCGCATACTGCAATGCGAAAGGACGTGTAGTCAGCTTATTTCGCTTGTTTCGTCGTGATAGTGATTATTATTTACTCATGCCCGAGAATGTCATTAATGCCGCGTTAGCCGCCTTAAAGAAATATGCCATTTTTTCAAAGGTTACATTGCATATATTGCAATCGCACTGCTATGGTTTACTCACCGCTCAGCACGCTGGGTATTTACCGACACGAGATCATCAGGTGCAACACCATAAAGACACAACTTATATTCGTGTCCCCGATCGAGAACCACGTTATCTACTGATTGACTTTGCTGATAGCCCTGATCCTACTCGCATCGCATCAACAGCGTGGCACCTGCGTGATATTAGCGCTGGCATACCACGCTTATACCCAGAGACTATCGGCGAGTTTCTGCCACATTATCTGAATTTACCTGCACTCGGCGCGATCAGCTTTACCAAAGGCTGTTACACCGGGCAAGAAATCATCGCCCGCATGCAACATCGTGGTAAGCTCAAGCAACACCTACAATTACGCCGTCTTCATACCGACAAAAATATACTTCCAGGTAGTCAATGCCGCACTACAGAAAATAGGATCATCGGACAAATCATCGACGGTGTTACGGACGGCATGCAGCAATTATGTCTAGTACTGCTCTACGATCAATTTGCCAATACCAAAGAACTAATGATAGACAATGACATGATTAGCGTCGCTAGCGAATAAAGCGGTTGTCGATACCGTTAGTTTTTTCTTTTATCTACTGCTTCGGGCGCATATGCGGAAAAAGAATCACGTCACGAATCGAAGTGGAATCAGTCAATAACATCAGTAAACGATCAATCCCCATACCCATACCACACGTGGGTGGCATACCATGTTCCAAGGCAGTAATATAGTCCGTATCATAAGTCATTGCTTCATCATCACCCGCAGCTTTTGCCGCCACCTGTTGTTGGAATACTTCAGCTTGAATCTGTGGATCATTTAATTCCGAAAAACCATTGGCAAGTTCACGTCCACCGATGAATAACTCAAAACGATCGGCAATAAATGGGTCTTCATCATTGCGGCGTGCTAATGGCGATACTTCTGCCGGATAAGCGGTAATAAAAGTCGGCTGCATTAGGCAATGTTCTGTGGTTTTTTCAAAGATTTCTATCTGTATCTTACCCACACCATAGTTTGGCTCAATCTTAATACCTAGATCGACAGCGACTGTCTTTGCTTTATCAATATCCTGCAAATCGGCCAGCTGTAACTGTGGATTAAATTGTAAGATCGCTTGCAGCAGCGTCATGCGTTTAAATGGTTGCCTCAGATCATACGTTTCACCCTGGTATTTAAGCGCCAGACTACCCTGTACTTTTTCACAAACATAACGCAATAAGGCTTCCGTCAATACCATGGCAGCTTCGTAATCACCATAAGCTTGGTAACACTCCAACATGGTAAATTCCGGGTTATGGCGTGTGGACAACCCTTCATTACGAAAGTTACGATTGATCTCGAATACCCTTTCAACGCCACCAACCACTAAACGTTTTAAAAATAATTCTGGTGCAACACGTAAAAACATCGGCATATCGAGCGCGTTATGATGTGTCGCAAACGGTTTTGCCAGTGCACCGCCAGGCAATATTTGCAGCATCGGTGTTTCTACTTCGGTAAAACCCTGTTGATGAAAAAATTCACGCACTGCTATCAAGGTTGTTGCACGCATCGAGAGCATATCACGCGCACTTTGGTTGATGATCAAATCAACATAGCGCTGGCGATGGCGCGCTTCGATGTCGGCAAGCCCATGCCACTTATCTGGTAACGGACGCAACGCTTTGGTCAATAAACGCAGTTTTGTCACATGCACACTAAGTTCACCCGTCTTAGTTTTAAAGATCACCCCTTCAGCACCAATGATGTCACCGATATCCCATTTTTTGAACTCCTGCCGATAGAAATTTTCTGGCAATGCATCACGAGTCACATACAGCTGAATGCGACCCGACATATCTTGCATGGTTACGAAACTAGCCTTGCCCATGATCCGCCGCGTCATGATTCGCCCTGCAATAGTTACCGATACATTTTTAGTTACTAGTGCTTCGTTATCGAGATCACCATAAGCATGCTGCAAATCAGCGGCCAAATGACGACGTTGAAAATCATTCGGATAAGCTGGCCCTTGCTTTTGTAATTGTGCTAATTTTTCTTTGCGAACCGCCATCTGTTCATGTTCGTCGAATGGCTCTATCTGCTTTTTGTTCATGCTTATTTCATCTATATAATAACGCTTACCATAGCGCATGCATCAGGACACACGGTAATGAAAACTATAATCCTGCCTGTAGACTAGCCTCAATAAACTTATTGAGAGCGCCATCGAGCACCGCGCTAGTATTAGTATTTTCTATGCCGGTGCGCAAATCTTTAATGCGTGATTGATCTAACACATAGGAACGAATTTGACTACCCCAACCAATATCAGCCTTACTGGCCTCAATATCTTGTTTTTCTGCTGCCTGTTTTTGCACTGCCAACTCATAGAGTTTCGCTTGCAATAGTTTCATTGCTTGAGCACGATTCTTATGCTGCGATCGTTCATTTTGGCATTGTACTACCACGCCAGTTGGCAAATGGGTAATACGAATTGCCGAATCCGTTTTATTAACATGTTGACCACCGGCACCACTAGCGCGATAGGTATCCACTCGTAAATCGCTGGCCTCAACATTAATGGCAATATCATCATCGACTTCAGGGGCAACAAATACAGAGGCAAATGACGTATGGCGGCGATTACCGCTATCAAACAGGGATTTACGCACTAAGCCATGCACACCCGTCTAAGTACGTAACCAGCCAAGTGCATAATAACCACCAAACTTGAACATCGCACTTAAAATACCAGCAACATAACATTG
>CAYWDC010000050.1:0-6169 GCA_964456955.1 uncultured Gammaproteobacteria bacterium
TTATACTATACGCAGTTTGTATGCTTATCGCTGCGACTATCGGCATTGTTGTCACGTCTCTGATTGCCCCAGGCAATAGATTTTCTTTAGCCAGTGTGGTAACAGCACATCCGTCGTTGTCTCACACCATGTCATTATCACATTTTATTATTAACATTATTCCTGACAATGCCGTGAGTGCTTTTAATGAAGGCAATGTTATGCAAATTTTGGTGTTTGCCCTAATTTTTGGAATTGCTACCAATCTTACTAAAGAAAAAGCACAACCAGTGATCTCCTTGTTTAAAGCATTTTTTAATGTTGTGATGAAGCTTGCTGGTATCGTTATGGCATTCGCACCATATGGTATCTTCGCATTAATTGCTTGTGTTGTCGGTGAATATGGACTTGAGGCACTCATTTCATTATTGCAATTTGTACTTAGCGTTTACCTTGGCTGCTTAGTATTATGGATGATTTATGGTGTGGTTGCTGCATTTGTTTTACGAATTTCGCCAATTCGATTTTTTAAATGCATTATAAATCCGATGCTAGTTGCTTTCACTACCTCCAGTAGTGCAGCAACATTGCCAGTAACATTGCAAACCGCAAGCAAGAATTTAGGTGTTTCTTCTGAGATTGCTAATTTCCTGCTACCATTAGGTACGAGTTTAAATTTAAATGGTCTATCGATTTATTTGAGCGCAGCGGCAATTTTTGCGGCTAATATTTATGGCATCCATTTGGGAATGGCGCAATATGTGATCATTGTCTCAATGATCGTATTGACTGCAATGGGAGCAGCAGCAGTCCCTGGTTCTGCGTTGATCGTCATGGGAGCAGTGCAAAGCTCAGTAGGAATTCCACTCGGTGCTATTCCTTTAATTGCGGGTGTCGATCGGCTCAACGATATGATGCAAACATGCACCAATGTGACTGGCGATTTATTTGCCACAGTAATAGTTGCAAAGAGTGAGGAAAAGATTGTTGTCGATGCAGATAAAGAAAAAATATCTGCTATCAATCAATCTTAGGCCAGTTTCGACTTATAATATCAACTTTACTGTTTAGTAAAAGCAATAAATGTTACAGAACATGTATAATCGTGCCACAAAATGGCTGGTTTGGATCATTGTTGTTATTCTTATTACTGCCTTAGGTTTCTGGGGAATCGGCTATTACTTTATCGATGGTAATGCAACTAAACCCGCAGTTGCAAAGATTAATGGCATAAGAATTACACAAGCCGAATTTAGAGTAGCCTACAATCGCCTGCAGCAAGAGCAGCCAAAGTTATTTAACACACCCGATGCTAGCACAAAAATTAAGCAAAGACTTCTGCAAAGCTTCATAACAGAGGCAGTCTTAGCGCAAGCAGCCTTGAAACAAGGTTTTTCTATTAGCGACCAACAAGTGAACAGCTTGATTATGAAAATTCCAGCATTTCAAGTCAATGGTAAGTTCTCACCAGCACAATTTTCTATGGTGCTGAATCGAGCATCGTTTACGCCACAACAGTTTATGCAAAACTTACGCACGTCATTATTGATTAATCAGTTATATAACGGCATTGTTGCAAGTGCCTTTGCTTTACCCAGAGAAATTAAAGAGTTAAACATGCTAATACAGCAGAAACGAGATATTGGTTATCTTATTATTCCAGCAAGCCGTTTTTTACCCTATATTAAAATAACACCACAGCAAGTAAAAACATTTTATCAGCAACACCAAACAGATTTTAGTACCCCAGAGAAACTAAGCATTGCTTATGTAGAAATTTCCCCAAAAATAATCGCCGAGAGTATCAAACCCAGTAAGGCCGAATTAGAGCGATATTACAATAATAATCTAAGCAACTATACTACCCCAACACACTGGCATGTGGCACATATTTTATTGCATACGTCGGAACAGGCTGATGCTAAACAAATTAGCACACTTAAAGCAAAGTTGACGAAAATTCGTATGCAGGCAGAAAAAGGCACGGCCTTTGCAACCCTAGTAAAGCAATACTCAGAAGATATTTTCACCGTAAATAAGAGGGGAGAAATGCCTTGGTTTAGTCCTGGCAGTTTAGATCCAATATTTGAAAAAACCGTTCATGGTCTAAAAGTAGGACAAATCTCATCACCGGTACACACACTTTATGGTATGGAGCTGATTAAATTATTGGAGGTACAGCCAAAGCAAATTAAAACTTTTTCTCAAGTGATGCCACAAGTTAAAAAAGCTTACGTTAACCAACAGTTAGTGAGTACTATGGCAAACCAAAAAGAAGCTCTAGCAAACCTGACCTTTGAAAATCCTGATAGTTTGCAACCTGCAGCAAAACAGTTACATTTATCTATCAAAACAACACCATTAGTTACGCGTCGAGGGACAAAAACAGGAATCACTGCTAATGCGAATATTATGGTAACAGCCTTTAGTGACAATGTACTACAACAAAGGAATAATAGTGACGTTATTACCTTGAAGGATGGCACATTAGTCGTTTTACGCGTGCAACAATATGTGGCAGCAACTATTAAACCGCTCACTGCAGTTAAGCAGCTGATCAAACAACAGTTAAGCACGCAACAAGCGTCACAACAAGCTAAACGTTTGGGTGATAATTTGCTACCGGAAATTACCACTCATACAAACACCAAGGCGTTAGCATTAAAGCATAAATTACATTGGGTGACTAAAATAGACATCGGGCGACAAGCGAAAAATGTTAGTCCACTGATGCTACAACAAATCTTTAGTATGCCAGCACCAACCATAGCCGGTAAATTAAGCACACGAGCTATGATGTTGCCGAATGGTGATTATGCTTTAGTTGCTGTCACTAAAGTACACGTTGACAATAGTCAAAAATTAATTTCTGCACAAACGCAACTGCTGCAACAGCAATTAACTTCGATGTTTGCTAGTGCCGCTTACGATGCTTATGCGAATATGCAACAGCAACAGACAAAGGTAAAGGTTTATGCAAACAATCTGTGATAAATAGCTAGAATGAAATATATTTGAGAATCAATTGTAATTATTTATTACTTGAACAACAAAATGTGAATGTATATAAAATTGTCAGTGCCGGGTTTTTTGGTAATGCTTTAGAAGCCATACAACTGCCGCAGAGTTATCCAAGCCTTTACCGTGAATATGCAAAGCAACTGCGACCTATATTGATGATTATTGGTATGACAGTCTTTATCACGGTGCTGTGGTATTTAATATATGTCTTTTCGGTTACCTATATGACGAATATGCTTCATTACACGACGCATCAAGCACTTGGCATTAATATTTTTTCAATCATGTTATTAGTTTTATTAGAACCTTGGGTAGGTAAGTTAAGCGATTATATTGGTCGTCGTCCGCTAATGATTTTCGCATTGATAGGTAGATACTATGGATATGGCCTTTTTTCTGGCTACTAAAGCAGCAGAATGTATTACTGGCGCTTGTTTCAAAAGGCATAATAACATTATTTGTGGCGACTTATTTCTGCTATTCAGGGAGTGACCATAGTGGAAATTGTCCCAGTACATCTGCGTTGCAGCGTGGTTGACTTTGCTTATGCTGTTGCAGTGAGTATTTTTGGTGGCACGTCACCATATATCGCATTGCTATTGCTTAAAGCTACATCTTCTTATTATAGCTTAGCACTTTACGTATCAGTCTGTGCATTAATTTCACTATTTGCCGTCTATAAGGTGCCAGAGACTAGCTACAGATTAATAAAAACCAATAAGTAAAAGAATTTTTTGTCTGTTTTATTATAGTTTTGTGCTGACTCTAAACAGCAGTATTTGTTAAAGAATAGATGTTTCTCTCCGGGTTAATTTCGGCTTTATAGTCAATTTTCTCCACGGCAAAGCCAAACAGACGATAAAATTCGTTACGATAACCTGTAAGATCAGCAATATCGAGAATATTATCAGAATTAATCTGCTGCCAAACCTGTTTCACCTGAGCCTGTACATCATCTTGCAGTTCCCAATTATCGAGACGCGTAAAACCCTTGTCATCGAATGTGAGTACCTGCGCAGTATAGAGGCCAGCAAACAAACGATAGATTTGCTCAATGCAGCCTTCATGATTACCTTTCTGTTTCATGACTTTATACAAAATAGCAACATAGAGTGGCACGACCGGAATAGCACTACTTGCTTGTGTAACCACGGCTTTGTTTATGGAAATTGAGGCGCGTCCGCCAATCACTGAGAGTGTTTGCTGAATCCTGCTAGCAGTTGCTTCTAAGTGTTTTTTGGCATTGCCAATGGTGCCATGTCGGTAAATCGGATACGTCATTTCTGGGCCGATATAAGAGTAAGCGATAGTACGGACGCCTTTAGCTAATACCTTAGCGTTTAATAAGGCATCTATCCATAATTGCCAATCTTCGCCTCCCATAACCTTGATGGTATGCTCAATTTCTTGTGTAGTTGCTGGTTCTATGGTAGTTTCGCTAACTTCCCCTGTTAGCACATTAACGGTTTTCTCGGTGAAAGGCTTACCAATAGTCTTTAATGTGGAAGTATAAACTGTACCCATAGCATCAATACGTTTGGGTGCGGCAAGACTATAGATAATCAGGTCGATACCATCAGGAAAATCGTGTTTTATCGACTCAATCGTTTGTTGTTTTATGTCATCAGAGAAGGCATCACCGTTAATCGTTTTGGCATAGAGATTATCTTGCTGTATATGATTTTCAAAGGCAGCAGTATTATACCAACCAGCAGAAGCGGTACGCTTACCAACCGCGAATTTTTCAAACATGATGCCAAGTGTTGCCGCACCACAAGCATAAGCACTAACAATGCGGCTTGCTAAACCGTATCCACTGGAGCAACCGATTATCAAAACATTTTTTGGACCAGCAAAGCGGGGTTGTGTTCGCACATAGTTAATTTGTTGGTGGACGTTTTCTGCACAGCCTTGTGGATGTGCTGTGGTACAAACAAAACCACGAACTTTAGGTGCTATAATCATTTTCTATTCCTTTAATAAGCTACGTATCATAAGTTATTTTTATAGGTTAGGGAATGAATTTTTGATTGTAATACTACGCATATGCTTATAAAAGGTCAAGTTGTATAAAGTCGCATTAGATTGTGTAAGTATAGTTGGTTTAGATGATGAAAATTGGAGTTATTGCTGATATACGCGTATACTTATTTTTTAGATAATATTAAGAGATGATGATGCAGCAATGGCAATCAACATTGCAAACCTTGGCGCAATGGTGGAAGACGCCAATCGGCACAGAATTGTTAAAATTAGAACAATTAGTTATAGAAGACAGTTTACAATATTTATTTGGTGGAAAAATAGTATTGCTAGCGCCGGAAAACTTCACTGGGTTAATTGCTGAGACCAGAATGTACAGCAGCATACGTGCGGATCCATTTTCAATCTCAAGACAGTCGTTGCCACAGAATATAGACGCTTTTATCGTGCCGCAGCTGCTCGCACATTGCGATGATGCACAGGAATGGCTACGTACCTTTTGGCAATCGCTCGAAGCTAATGGCATGTTGATTATTACTGGATTCAATTTTATTAGTTTTCTTGGGTTACGCCGCTTGCTAGGAAAGCATAATCTGTGCCAGCTACCAGCGATAGTTAATAGCCAATATCATCTGCAAACTCTATTAGCGACTACAGACTTTACTATTCTCAGTAGGCAGCGTTTTGCCTTATCAAATAGTAAACCACTAAACAAAAAATTTTACTCGTCTTATTTTGGTTCACTTTATCGCTTGGTGGCAAGTAAGGAATTGATAACAGTAAAAAGTTTTACTCCGGATTGGCAGTTGAAAGCAAAAGTTGGGCAGCAACCCCTAGTTAATCCGTATCATCTTGAGTGATAATGTAATGAAAGTTGAAATGTTTACCGATGGGGCTTGTCGCGGTAATCCAGGTCCTGGTGGTTGGGGCGTATTATTACGTTACGGCGACAAAGAAAAAGAACTATTTGGCAATGAAATGCAAACAACTAATAATCGCATGGAATTGACGGCAGCAATTCGTGGACTGCAAGAATTGAAATGTGCTAGCGAAGTAGTTATTACGACCGATTCACAATATGTGCGCCGTGGTATCACGGAGTGGATTGTCAACTGGCAACGGCACAATTGGCTTACTGCTGTTAAGAAACCGGTTAAGAATGCCGATCTTTGGCAAACATTATTAT
>CAYWDC010000051.1:0-6049 GCA_964456955.1 uncultured Gammaproteobacteria bacterium
GACTAATATGGCTTTGGTTGAGCGTGGTGTCCGTTTGCCTTTGGCAATCGTCACTGGTTCTACCTCAATCGAGGTTTGTTGATGCAATAAATTTTGTAGGGTGCCAGTTAATTGTGGTATGCGAATATCGCCATTGCCGATTGCAACCAGTAGGTCATTGCCACCGTTAAGATTGTAGCGTTTTGCTAGCAGATTGGTATCGATATCGGTCAGGTTGAAGCGTTTCAATTCGCGTTGCAGGATAATCTGTCCGTCACTGAGATTTTGTTGATAATTGCGTTTTCTAAACCAAGCGTGTATTTTGGCTTTGGCACGAGAACTAACAACATAACCTAGCTGAGGATTTAGCCAATCACGACTTGGTTTTGCCTCTTTGGCAGTCAGTATTTCCACCTTATTGCCTATAGTCAATATTTGCGTTAACGGTACTATCCGTCCGTTAACTTTGGCACCGCGACATTTATGTCCAATTTCGCTATGGATATAATAGGCAAAATCTAGTGGTGTTGCACCCGTGGGTAACGATATCACAGCACCATCAGCTGCAAAAACGTATATACGATTTTCATTAATGCCTGACGTAAAGTCTCCAGATGCGGTGCTGGTATTAGCGACTTCTCGCTGCCAGTCGAGTAATTGACGCAACCATGCAATCTTCTGCTGATAGTTATCTTGCCGACCACCTTCTTTGTACACCCAATGTGCTGCGAAGCCAAGTTCGTTTTCTGTATGCATTTCCCGGGTACGGATCTGAATTTCCATTGGTTTACCTATAGAACTGATAACAGCAGTGTGAATGGAACGATAACCATTAGCTTTTGGTGTGGCAATATAATCGTCAAATTCTTCTGCAACATGCTGCCATTTGCTATGCGCAACGCTTAATGCCGTGTAGCAATCTTCAATGCTGTCGACGATTATTCTAATAGCAGTTGCATCATAGATTTTATTATAATTAAGCCCTTTACGCTGCATTTTGCTATAAATACTATAGATATGTTTTGCTCGACCTTTAATTTCAGCCTGTACCTTGACCGCTTGCAATAGTTTTGTTAGCTGCGTGATGAATTGACTAACAAAATTTTCGCGTTCAATACGACGTTGACGCAGTTGTCTGGCAATGGCATGGTATTCATCTGGTTGTAAAATACGAAACGCAAGATCTTCCAGTTGCCATTTTAATTCTAAGATACCCAAACGATTTGCCAATGGCGCATAAACATCCAGCGCTTGTTGGCTAACATAGCGTTGTTGTGATAATGGTAAGGCATTAGCCTGGCGTAGGAACACCGTTCGCTCTGCTAACTTTAATGGTACAATACGGATGTCATCGACCATAGCTAACAACATCCGGCGATAGTTATCAATATGCTTATCTTTAGCATGGTTGCCTTGTACACTGCTAAACGCGTCCATTTGCAACACACCGCGTAGCAATCTGCTAATAGTTGCCGAGAAATGTTCTCCAATATCGTCGATGGATAAATCTGAATATTGCAGTGTCGGATAAAGAATGCCAGCAATTACAGTTTCATAATTAAGGTTTAGGGATAACGCTAGGTTAGCGATTTCAAGACCGTCTCTTAGGTAATTGACGTTTATGTAATTGATAGCAAATGGTGTTTGCGGATGCATATTATCACTTTCCACTAACGCACAAGCTCGGTGAATCAAGTCAGTTTCTTTAGCAGTGAATTGATGTGGCAGACAACGGAGCCATTTTTTTAGATCTATATTTCCGTTACCCATAGGAAGGAAGGTACTAGTAACCATTAGTATTAACGTATTCTCATTCTGCTAAAAACGAGATATTATCGCATGCAGTAGCAAAAGTTTGTAAATGCGGTTGCTCACTTGCTCGTAGTAAATTCAGTACAAATTGCAATTCGCGCTGATAATTATCACGGCTGAGCTTACCTTGCAACAGCATAAAGCGTAGGTAGATGAGAAACGTATTGAGCACATCTGTTTCGCAATAATCGCGAATCGCGGCTAATTCACCGGCAAGATAGGCCTCCCAAGTTTTTGCCCCACTCATGTCCATTTTCCCGGGAAAACCAAGCAGTTTGGCAATGTCGTCCAAGGGTGCATTTGCTCGTGCCGAATATGCTGCCAATACATCCATTAAATCGGTATGGCGATCGTGGTAACGATTAAGGTAATTATTCCATTTAAAGTTTTGATCATGTTCACCTTTTTCCCAATAACGTGGTGCAGAAATTCCATGCAACAAACTACGGTAATGCAATACCGGTAAATCAAAACCGGTGCCATTCCAGCTGACCAAGGTCGGTATGTAGTGTTCAATACAACTGTAGAAACGTTGTATTAACTCAGCTTCGCTGGTGTTGACATCACCAATTGAAGAAATCTTAAATTTTTCTCCCTGTCGTAAAACCACGGAAATCGCGATGACACGATGTAAATAATGACTAAGGAATTCACTGCCACTTTCTTCCATGCGTTTGGCAAACATTGTCGCTGCCACGGTAGCCTCATCTCCCTTGAAGCCATAGAGCCTGCGTCCAGCATCTACATCAGGAATGGTTTCAATATCAAAAACTAGAACGTTCATATCAATTTTTTATGGTGTTATGAAAAATAATTTATTAGTATAAGGACTTTTTTATTGTGCGACAAGTTGTGTAATTTGTGGTAAATTTATACTTTAATAACAAAGTCAACTTATGCGAATCATTCTATTAGGACCGCCAGGAGCAGGTAAGGGGACACAAGCAAATTATATTTGTGAACGTTATGCAATTCCTCACATTTCCACTGGCAACATGCTGAGAATCGCACTTAAGGAAAAAACGCCACTCGGTTTGCAAGCAAAAAAAATCATGGATGCTGGTGGTTTAATTTCGGACGATATTATCGTTGCCATTGTAAAACAACGCTTGCAACAAGCCGATTGTGAGCAGGGTTTCTTATTAGATGGATTTCCACGCACGATTCCCCAAGCAGAGGCGATTAAAGCAGAAGAGGTTGTTATTGATCATATTCTGCAGCTTGAGCTGAATGATGAAGAAATTATTAAACGTTTAAGTGGTAGACGTGTCGCCCCCAGTAGCGGACGTGTTTATCATGTTATTTTTGATCCACCTAAACACCCAGGCATCGATGATGAGTCGGGTGAACAGTTAATTCAACGTGATGATGACAAGGAAACGACCGTGCACGAACGGTTACAAGTCTATCGGCAGTTAACTAAACCCTTAATCGCTTACTATCAAGCATTGTCATTTACTAGTGAATCTGGTAAACCAAAATATCATGTCATCGATGGAGCACAGAAGGCAACAGCGGTGCACAAGCAGATTTTTGCGCTGCTCAATGGCGAATCCTGAAACAACTTATAACGACACTATTAAAATTAAATTAACTGCCAACAGCAGTTATTTAGTAGGCGCTTTTGGGTCAAGGTTGCTATGATTTTTTATTTCAAGTTGTCATTTGAGGTTGCTTGTGTAAAATATTATATTAGGTTGTAGTTGAGAAAACCCATTTATTTTTATAGTAACAAAATATCGGAGAGGTGGCTGAGCGGTTTAAAGCGGCGGTCTTGAAAACCGTTGAGGGGAAACCCTCCCAGGGTTCGAATCCCTGCCTCTCCGATCAATTTTGGCTAACTGTCGAAAATAAGTCTAAACTATTCTTAGTTTTTAATGCCAGCTGTCGATAATCATGATGTCTTTTAATGCTACTCAGTTTTTGAAAACCGTTTCCACACAACCGGGTGTTTATCAAATGTTAAATGCTGATAATGACACTATTTATGTGGGGAAAGCAAAAAATCTGCGTAAGCGCCTACAAAGTTATTTTCGTCAGCAATTGGATAGTGATAAGACCAAACTCATGATGAGCAAAGTAGCCAGCGTACATACCACCGTGACACATTCAGAAAACGAAGCGTTAATTTTAGAAAACAATCTGATCAAAGAATTAGCACCACGTTACAATATTTTTATGCGCGATGATAAGTCTTATCCTTATATCGTGGTGTCACCACATAAGAAATTTCCACGACTGATGTCATATCGCGGTAATAAACCCAATAAACGACGTTATTTTGGTCCTTTTCCTCATGTTTCGGCCGTTAAAGAAACCTTGTACACATTACAAAAATTATTTCGTATTCGCTCATGTACCGATAGTTATTTTAATCATCGTACGCGTCCTTGTTTACAATATCAAATTAAACGCTGTAGTGCCCCCTGTGTCGGTTTTATCAGCGAATCCGACTATCGAGCTGAAGTGGATAGGACGATATTGTTCTTAGAGGGAAAAAACAAAGAATTAATCAAGACATTAACGACACAAATGCAGCTTGCAGCAAAGAGTTTGCATTATGAACAAGCGGCCGAATTGCGCGATAAAATCGATAAGTTAAATTACATTCAACAGCAGCAGTTTGTAATGAGCGATAATGGAGACTTTGATGTTATTGCAATACAGCAACAATGGGAGCAAACGGGCATTGTATTGCTGCAAGTGCGTGATGGCAAGCTGTTAGGAAACGAAAATTTTTTTGTAAAAACAGCATTGGCAGAAGATCTTAGTCAAACCTTAGATGCATTTTTAAGTCAATTTTATCTCGCTGCGGCAACCATACCACGGAGCATATTAACTAATGTCATCCCTAAAGACAAAGAATGGTTGATATCAGCATTGAGTGAACAAGCATCCGCTAAGGTAAATATTGTGACGCCTTTGCGTGGTGCCAAAAAACGCTGGATTGAATTAGCAAATAGCAATGCTGAGCAAAGTCTCTATGCTTATTTGCAACGCAAGCTTTCAGCAAAAAAACGTTTAGTGGCATTGGCTGAGGTGCTACAATTGCCTACACCACCGGTCAGCATGGAATGTTTTGATATCAGCCATCATCAAGGTGAAGCAACTGTTGCCGCCTGTGTGGTATTTAATCAGCAAGGTCCAGCTAAACGAGAATATCGACGTTTTAACATCAATGGGGTGACACTGGGAGATGATTATGCTGCATTACGCCAAGCAATTAAGCGTCATTATGCAGCAAAACTAAAAAGCAAGGCGCGATTACCCGATATACTTGTGATTGATGGTGGAAAAGGGCAATTGCAGCAGGCGGTGGCCGTATTTAACGAGTTGAATATTGACACAGTACAGTTATTGAGTATTTCTAAAGGGAGTGGGCGAAACCCTGATTTTGATGTGTTATGGTTGCCGCAGCGTAAAGAACCATTAGCTTTGGCCGCTAACTCAATCGCTTTGCATGTATTGCAACAAATTCGTGATGAAGCACATCGTTTTGCCATCACTGGACATAAACAACGTATTCGTAAAGAGCGACGTCAATCAATATTAGAAACTATTGCCGGCATCGGTGCTAAGCGTCGACAAAAATTATTAAAGGCATTTGGTGGCATACAGGGTTTGCGTAATGCTTCAATAAGTGATATTGCCAACATTTCTGGCATTAGCAAATTTTTAGCACAGCAAATTTATGTTACACTTAAACATGATTTATAGTGGGTTAGTCTGTACATTGAAAAGCATCCCTAACATTCTAACATTACTACGCATTGCTTTAATTCCAATATTCATCGTAGTTTTTTATTTACCGATAAATACCGCACACCTTGTTGCAGCGCTGATTTTCGCTCTGGCGTGCATTACCGATTGGTTGGATGGCTATTTGGCCAGACGTCTGCAACAAACGACAAAGTTAGGTGCATTTCTTGATCCAGTGGCCGATAAATTAATTGTCACGGTAGCATTAATTTTACTGGTTCGGCTTCCTTATCTCCATTATTTAGTATTGCCAGCCATGGTAATCATCGGACGAGAAATTGTCGTTTCTGCGCTACGTGAATGGATGGCACAAATCGGTCAACATGCTCATGTTGCCGTCATTACTATTGCCAAATGGAAAACCTTTAGCCAAATGCTGGCGATATTCTGTTTATTGGCTTATTGTCCTGGTAGAAGTTTGATGGTGCTTATTGTTGGCTATGTTACACTGTATGTTGCTGTATTATTAACTTTTTGGACCATGTGTATGTATCTATAC
>CAYWDC010000052.1:0-5988 GCA_964456955.1 uncultured Gammaproteobacteria bacterium
GCGTAGCATCGCATTGGCACCTTTTTGCAGCTCATAATCTACTTTGCGCACTTCAACGTCATAGCCTTTTTGCTGTAAATCCTGCATTACTATCGGCAACTTTGCAGAAATACTACCGTCAGCATTTAATAGTGGGACGATGCGTGCTTCACCAGCAACACGACACATTTCCTCAATCGAAGCAACATGAAAGTTCACATCAAAATCACTCTCACGCACAAACAAAAAATATCGGCAAATTGCCAAATCGAATTGACAATGGTGAAAATCAAAAGACGGCAATACTTCAGGTGAATAGCGCCCTTCTCTTAACGCTTCATTATAATCGCGCATAAAAATTGTTAGATTATCTTTAAGATGCATAGCGTATGCCTTGGGCGTACCGATGGCAGTACTAACAAAACGCTCAGGGTATTCTTTAATGATATGCATGGTTTGCTGCATCGCCTCACTCATCTTCACTTCGAGCTCATCCTTGGTTGAACCATAAATATCACTGCACGTTTTTACTTGCTGCCCCTTTTCTTGAGCAATTGCGTTAAAACTACTGGGCGCTCCCATGATATCCAGGATGGATTTTTGTAAATCGTATTGATCAAGAGCAAACATATCAACTACATTTTTATAGGATAGCCCCCAATAAAACAGGTTGTTTAAAAATTCCATGCAACCCTCATTTGTTTATGCATGCCCAATCGCTCTCTGCACCTGCTGTAAAAATTTTGCATCAAATTCTCGTTCTAATCTTGCGGTAACCGGCAGACACCATAATTTTTCATTATTAAAATTGCGACACTTAACCGCATCTTTTTCTGTCATTATAACAGCAAATACATCAGCGAACACCAGTTCTGTGGCGCCAAAGGTATGATGATCGGGAAATGCATGCTGCTGTATTATGTTCAGTCCGGCAGCAGCTAGCTGTTGGAAAAAACGCTGTGGGTGACCAATACCAGCAACCGCATGCACAGTTTTTCCATACCAAGCAGACAAAGGTTTTCTTTCTTGTGGATTGCTTACACGATAGACTTCATCAGCATACAATTGCATCATAAATTTATCGATGGGCCCCTCACCATTGCTCACCGTAAAATCAACTTCATGTAAACGCTTTGCGGATTCACGCAACGGCCCTGCTGGCAGCAATAGCCCGTTGCCGACACCGCGTTCTGCATCAAGCACTGCAATTTCAATATCACGTGCTAATGCATAGTGTTGTAAACCGTCATCGCTAACAATAACATTACAATTCTGTTGACTTAATAGTTGCTTGGCAACAGTAGCCCGATCACGACCAACTATTACTGGACAGTGCGTGCGCATTGCGATCAACACCGCTTCATCACCAACAGCGCGTGGTTCACTTGCTGTATTTACCATTTGATCCGCAATATTATTCCCCTGATAACCATGAGAAACCACACCAGGATGATAACCATGACGGCGTAATAATTCGACTAAATAAATGACTAATGGTGTCTTGCCGGTACCGCCAACAGTAATATTGCCGACGATGATCACAGGTACATTTAATTGACTAACACGCTTAATATTTTTTCGATAGAGCCAGCGGCGCACGATTACTATTAATGTAAACAACCATGTCAGCGGTAATAATAGATAGGAAATCAATCCCGGTCGAGAACGATACCAAAGACGCTCTAATTTAGCTTGCAGTGTTTTCATACACTTTAAACTGCGAGTTATAAAGATCGGTATATGCTCCTTTTTTGGCTAGTAATTCATGATGTGTGCCGACCTCAACGATCTTGCCCTGCGCCATGACCATAATCTCGTCGGCATCCTCAACAGTCGATAATCGATGAGCAATGACCAAAGTTGTTCTGCCACGCACTAATTTACGCATTGCTTGCTGAATATAACGCTCAGATTCTGTGTCCAGCGCTGAGGTTGCTTCATCCAAGATCAAGATTGGTGCATTTTTTAAAATCGCTCTTGCAATAGCTAAACGCTGACGTTGTCCTCCAGAAAGTAGCACGCCATTTTCCCCAATGAGAGTATCCAGACCTTGCGGTAACTTGACGATAAATTCCATCGCATTTGCTGCCGTTGCTGCAGTTTTAATATTGCTACGTGACACTGTTTCTAATGAGCCATAGGCGATGTTATGGGCAATCGTGTCGTTAAACAACGTCACATGCTGAGATACGATAGCAATATTTTCACGCAAGCTTTGCAAAGTAACATTAGCAATATTTTTTCCATCAATGCGAATTTCTCCCGCACTGATATCGTAAAAGCGCGGCAGCAAATTGACCAAAGTTGTTTTCCCACCACCAGAACGCCCGACTAATGCTACCGTCTTTCCTGGTGTGATTTTAAAGTTGATATTATGCAAGGTATGTGTTGTCTGGGTTTGATATTTAAAGTCAACCTGATGGTATTCAACTTCGCCTTTAATATCTTGTAAGATTTCTGTACCGCTATCTTTTTCTACTGGTTTATCCAGCAACGCAAATACACTTTGCGCACCAGCAAGTCCTTTCTGGATAACATTATTCACTTCAGTGAAATTACGCATGGGTTTAAAAATTGCTAACATTGCCGTCACCATGGCAACGAAATTACCCGCATTAAGATGCAATGCGGTAGTTTTTGATAAAGTGATTAAATAAATGCTAAAAGATAAGACAAAAGCACCAATAAATAATATTAGCATCGTACTCAATGATTCGGTAAAGATAATCTTCATGGCTTGATCACGATTATGGCGATTATATGCATAAAATTTTTGTTGTTCATACGATTGTCCGCCAAAAATTTTCACAGTTTGATAACCTTCGATAGCCTCTTCAGAAATATGCGAAACATTACCGAGATAATTTTGCACCTTGCCACTCAAACGACGCATACGCCTGCCAGCATAGTGGATCACTATGGCAACGATGGGTGTTGCCACTAAATAAAATAGAGTCAAACGCCAGTTCGTAAACAACATGACGAGGAGCAAAAAAATAATATAGGCAAAAGATCGCACGGTAACGGTAATGGCATTGGTACATGCCTCAGCAACTTGATCAACATTGTAGATTATCTTGGAGAGTAATTGTCCAGTAGTTGTTAAATCATAATATGCTGCAGGCAATTGTAAAAGATGATTAAACATGGCATTACGCAATGTTTGTACTACATCGCGTCCGACAAGTGACATGAAATAGCGTGACACAAAACTAGCGATACCACGAAGCATCAACAAAAACATAATAGTAAAAGGCAAGCTCTTAAGAAATTGCAGATCACGAGCAACAAGGCCTTTATTCATTAACGGTTTCATAAAGTTGATGAAATACGCATCGATACCAGAAAAAGCGATACTACCTAAAACACCTAAAGCGAAAGCCCACCAATACGGCAATACATATTTCAATAAACGGCAATAAATTTTAAACCCCGATGTATTTTCTAGCAAAATCTCTTCTCAAATATATCTAATCCCATTGATTAAATGGAGGAATAAAACGCTGAACAGCATTTCACGGAATTTTTCACCGTCTCATCACCAGTGAAACTTATAATTATTACAATATAGCACAAATTAACCAGATTGTCCCCAGAAATGATGCACTGATTGTCGATAACTCTTTGGTTTTATCGCTTTATTTTGACTAAGCAACACGCTGATCGCCCCATCTTGTGCGGTGGAAAACGCGGTGACTTTCAAAAGACGATAACGTTGCTGTATTATATTACTCGGAAAATGAAAGCGATTAAGATATCCGATCGAATAGAAAACATAGCGCGGCTGCACTGCTTGTAGGAATGCTAAGCTGGATGAAGTCTTACTGCCATGATGTGGCGCCACAATGATCTGTGCTGATAAATATTGCCGCGCCCGCGTTTGTAAAAAATCCTCCGCAAATTTTTCAATATCCCCGGTTAACAACAGATGTTTATTACCAGCAGAAATACGCAATACACAGGAGCTATTATTATCTAAGCTCAGGTGCTGTTTATCCGGATATAAGAAACGAAACTTAATGCCATCCCATTGCCAATGTTGACCCGCTAAGCAATAATGAGCGATCGATGATTTAAACCGTTGTGGTACACTAGTATCAATTTGTTTTACCGGCATCGCCTGCAAGAGCGATCGTGCGCCACCGATGTGATCATTATCACCATGGCTAATGACCAGACGATCGATTTTGTTGATTCCTTGACTCCGCAAAAATGGTATCACCACGGCATTGCCCAGATCAAAATTAGCACTGTATTTTGCACCGGTATCAAAGACCAAAACATGGTGTGCCGTTTGCACAACACTGGCCAACCCCTGCCCCACGTCAAGCAGAGTAAATCTTGCGCTACCAAGTTTAGGCATGCTCGTCGGTTGCAAAAAAATTAAAGGCAAAAGCCAAACTACACCGAGATAACGGGCGGGAAACCCTCGTGGCGCTAATAACAACAATATGCCAAGCACTGCAGCAAGAAAACTCCAAAGCGAATAAATAGCCTGTTGCCAAGAAAACCAAGGATATGTTGCAAACCAGCTCAGAATATGCCAAACGATAGCCATCATCATTACTGCCAAATGCAATATAGCATGACTTAGAAAAATCGATATGCCATGCAATGCTACTGCAACAAGACTCAATGGAACGACAATAAAACCAACCAATGGCACCACTATCGCATTCGCCAGCGGCGCAATCAGTGACGCATTTTGAAAAATTAATAAGGTAAAAGGAATAATTCCCAAGCTAACGGCTATTTGTAGTCGTCCCAATTTCCAATACATGCCACTAGGATTTAAACGTGCACTCATGGCATAAAAAATAATGCCAACAGCAGCAAAAGACAGCCAAAAACTCACACTCAACGTTGCTAAAGGTTGTAATGACAAAACAGCGAGTAAAGCGAATGAAAGTCCTAGACCCAACGGTAAATAACGGCGCAATAACAACGACACCATAAATACCGTAATCATGACTAATGCTCGCTGAGTAGGGATTGAGAACCCGGCCAAGGCGCTATAAGCAACTGCACCGAGTAAAGTAATAATAGCAGCCGCTTGACGCGCCGGTAGAATTAATATCAGAGTGCGGCTCCAGCGCCAGAAAAAATGCGTTAGAAAAAAAATCACACTCGACACCATACCAATGTGCAGTCCAGCAATCACTAATAGATGATTGGTTCCCGTGCGTTGTAACACCTGCCACTGTGTTGTTTGAATACCCTGCTTTTCACCAACGACTAGTGCCATTATCATCGGCATATAGGGCGAATTTGCTAAACTACGCTGAATTTCTGCAGCTAAGTATTGGCGCAGGCGATCGATAGGATGATGATACCAACGTGAATCGACCAACTGATTAGCGGGAGCGTCACGCAGATAGCCGACAGCTCGAACATCCTGCTGCAACATATATTTCTCATAGTCAAAGCTCCCTGGATTAGCAAAACCGTGAATCCGTTTTAATTTCACTTGTAATTGCCAAGTATCACCAACATGCAACTGTGGATGTTTGCCATACCAATTCAATTTAACTTTTTGATGTGCTACCGTTTGTTGCTGCAATCGAGTAAGACTGAAAACAAAGGACGTGTGTAATCGATTGCTAATAGGCATAGAGGCAACCATACCTCGTGCCATCACGACCTTATTTTCTAAAGATTGAGGTAGGTGCCAAGCCAAATGCAGATGCGCGTGCCATATGGCAAAGCCAAACGCACTCATCATGATCAACAATAGACGCAAATAAAAAAATCGCCAGCGCCAATATAACAATAACAGCAAAATTGCCGTACTAAACACTAACCACAATGGCGGCAACCACGGTAATAGTAGAATAGCCGTGGCACTCAATAAAGCCATAATCGCGGTCGAGCGCATATTCAGTTCTAGTTGATTAATAGATCAAGACTGCAAAAAACTATTTTACGAAAAAACTTATTATGACGCTAGCAACAACAGTTGCTCACCTACTCCGGTGCGGATTTGATTTCCCGCACCCAATGGCGATAGAT
>CAYWDC010000053.1:0-5811 GCA_964456955.1 uncultured Gammaproteobacteria bacterium
ACACAACGGTTAAGAGAATAGAATGTGGAAAGCGGCGAAATTACGAGATCCGGAGAATTACTTATGCGGCAATCAGCAAGCGCAATAAATAGTATATCAACATTGATAAAATTGCACCGGCAGGCAAGGTGATAATCCACGACATGAAAACGTTGCGTATCACCGAGAGATTTAAAGCACTAATGCCGCGCGCAAGGCCTACACCCAATACACCTCCGACTAATGTTTGTGTGGTGGAGCATGGTAACCCAGTTGCCGATGCTAGTAGGATGGTTGTCGCTGTGGCTAATTCTGCAGCGAAACCACGGCTTGGTGTTAGCTCAGTAATATGTCGTCCAATGGTGCGCATTACTTTATAGCCGTAAGTGGTTAAACCGAAAACAATGCCGACAGCACCAAGAATTAAAATCCACATCGGCAAGGGTGCATTAGCAACGATTTTGCCGCCATGATTGATAACATTAACGACTACAGCCAATGGTCCAATGGCGTTAGAAACATCGTTAGATCCATGGGCAAATGCCATCGAGCATGCGGAAAAGATTATCAGCATGGCAAATAATTTTTCGACCAATTGCAGTTCCGCATGTAGGTCGGTTTGTGCCGGTAACTTAACGCGATTCAACAATACTATACTGATAGCGGTGATCAGCGAACTAAAGCTAATCGCTCCAATCCAACCGGTAAGAAAAGAAACATGCAGTCCAATGTGTCTTAGAGCTTTTAATAACATGACTAGGCTCAGCATCATTGCTGTATAGAAAATATAAATCGGTATTAGGCGTTTGGCATTGCGCAAGGGGTTATCTGAACTCAATACAAAATACCGTGCAGTGCTATAAAGTATAAATGCTAATATACCCGAAATAACCGGTGAAATAACCCATGCACCAACGATATTGAGCATTTGGTGCCAGTAAATCGCATGAATGCCAGTGGTCACCAAAGCGAAACCAATCATCGCGCCAATAATGGTATGGGTGTTCGATATCGGCCAACCTTTATAACTCGCAATCATCAGCCATAGCGACGCTGCCAACAGCGACGCTAACATACCATAGGTAAGCATTATAGGGTGGTGGGAAAAGGCACCGACATCAATAATATTATGACGAACCGTGTCGGTTACTTGGCTACCGGCAAAGATCGCGCCGGCAGCTTCAAAGATAGTAGCAGCGATAATGGCCTGCCAATAGGTTAATGCTTTTGAGCCAACCGAGGTGCCCATTGCATTAGAAACATCATTTGCACCGATCCCCCAGGCCATAAAACCTCCAAAGATGATTGCCAAAAAGAAAAATAACTCGTGGTGCGGCATAAAAATTATCCCTTAAGTATTAATCTTAACTTTAGTGTGCTAAAATCAGTTGCAAGCGATGACCAACTTGTTGTGCGATGTCGGCGAGCTCGCCAATCCATTCGATGATTTTATACAAGAATATCACATCGATTGGCGGCAAATCCCTCTCGATAGCAAATAACTGTAGCCGCACATCGCGCTGCAACCGATCGGTTTCGTGTTCACGTTTATCAAGCTCGATGATCATCTCGGTTAAAATATCGATTTCCTTGCCGCGGAAGCCGGTTTCGACGAGATCATGTAATTCATTTACTGCATTGTCTGCTTGCTTAACGGTGGCAATGCTGAGTTTGACAAATTGCAAAAACGTCGGTTGCAACTGTTGTGGAATTTGCATGTTGCGTCCACGCACCACACCGGCAATGTCCTTTGCTTTGTTGGCGATATTGTCTTGGCGATACAACAGTTCTAATATGTCACTGCGCGGAATCGATAAGAAAAGATGTTGGGACAGATGAGTACGCAATTCCTTTTTTAACATATCGGCTTGGTGTTCCAGTGTAGCAATTTTTTCTTGCAGCGTATTGGCACGTTGGCGATTTTCTGATGTTACTGCTTCGAAGAACGGCAGCAGTTGTTCAGCGCTAGCAAACACTTTATGTATGTGTTGCTCGATAGGACTCACCGGAGAACGGGCAAATATCTTAAAAATGGATGGTACGGACATATAATTCCTCATGATGATTAAGCTGTATTATAAACAAGAAAATGACGTCATGCTACTGGTGAAGCAATGTGATAGCACTACATTCCATTAGCTTTTAGCATTTGTTGAGAAGGCGTAGGCCGCGCTGCAGAGGCGTGTTAAGCTTTTTAGTAGTTTATTTTTTTCTATATTGCGATAAAATTGGTCGCTGCATTATTTGCTTAGCATTATTTTTATGACGCCTAACATATCCTATGTTTACTATAGAAACATTCCTTTTGGTTAAGTGCTATTGATTAAGCATTGCAAAACTAAAAGAGAGCATGCAAATATTATTGATGACTTATGTGTAGCGGTTACGGAAATTTCTCGCCGACAACATCGGCTGATTTACTTGCAATCTCCCCTTTATTCCGCAAGTGGTTTTTTAAAATCACTACAGTGTAATCTAAGCGGCAGTGTAAACTATATTATATGAAACTAAGATGTGGAAAAAAAGCGCAAGGACAGATAAAGCGCTTTTTTCTGTATACTGGAATTGAAGCATGCTATTACATTCTTCAACGCACAGCAGTAAAATGGTTATTGACTTCTATTCACAGATCTGTTGGCTATAGGTTTAGTAGCCATACATATTGCCAATTTGCAGCATAAAAATGTTACTTATTATGCTTTTTTGCTTAACAGCATAACGGACAATTTATAAGAGGCACAGATGAAGAAGCTACGGAAAATAATCGCCTTATGCTTATTGTGTACCTTGCTGCAAGGATGTTCTCTCTTATCGGCTTTAAAGCCTATAGCAGGCGCGCTGGAAAAGGTACCGATAATTCTGTTAATGTTGAAGCTAATCTTGCCACTAGAGATAATAAAAAAGCAGTTATTAGTCATGAAAAAAGTGCGTCCTATCGTAATAAAGGCGATGTAACTCACCAGGGTGTTAATTTTGAAGAAGACACATTATCTAAATTGATATGGGCAGCAGGGCTTGATATAATAATTGTACTAGCGATTATTATGTCAGCCAAAGTGTTGTTTGCTTATTTTCAAATGCGTGGTAGGATAATTACTAAGAAGTTGGAGCTTAAAATGCTAACTATGCAGAACGAAGAAAGTGACAAATGGGATCATAAATAAGCGGTCAAATCCATAGTGGCATGATAACATGGTTGCGGTTTTTTACACCGATTTCTCAACGTTATGTGTTACGCTAATTAACCTTTTGACTGCAACCTTGCGTGTGTTAGCATCAACCACTTCGTGCCATTACTCTTGAAGTTCACCTGCACACGCGAATAACTGCCTTGTCCCTCATAGTTTAATACCACACCTTGTCCAAATTTTTGATGCGTTACCACACTGCCGAGTTTAAACGGTTGGTCCTTATCAGCAGACGTAGAGATACTGGCCTTACCTTTTGTATAAAGCGACCGAGTTACTGTTGCCTTCATGCGAATCTCTTCTAGCACCGTATCCGGGAGTTCTTTGATAAAGCGAGATGCACGATGATAAACTTCGCGTCCATACAAGCGACGTGTTTCGGCATAACTTAGATACAGTTTTTTCATGGCGCGTGTGATTCCCACATAACACAGGCGCCGTTCTTCTTCCAGGCGACCGCTTGCATCGAGAGACCTTTCCTGTGGGAATAAACCTTCTTCCATACCGCTAATAAAGACTAATGGAAACTCTAAACCTTTTGCTGCATGCAAGGTCATCAATTGTACACAGTCACTAAATGCATCGGCTTGTGCTTCGCCGGCTTCCAGTGCCGCATGTGATAAGAATGCTTGTAAGGTGGTCATATTTTCACTGGCTTCACTCTCACTGCGATCAAACTGGCGTGTGGCAGTGACCAATTCAGCCAGATTTTCCAAACGCATTTTCGCTTTTTCACCGTACTCTTTTTGATAATGGGCATATAAACCACTTGCTTGAATGACGTACTCCGTTTGTTCATGTAATTCTAGCTCACGGGTATTTGTATCGATATTGTTGAGCAATTGCAGAAAAAATTTTATTGCATTATTTGCGCGTGTGGACAATATATTTTGCTCAGTTTTTTCTGTGGTGATTTGTCTCGCACTTTCCCACATAGAGAGCTGTTGTTCGCGTGCGTGGTGGCGAATAATTTCCATAGTGCGCTCGCCAATGCTGCGTGCAGGCAGGTTAATCACACGTTCAAAGGCAGCGTCGTCTTCGCGATTAGCCATTAAGCGTAAGTAAGCAAGTGCGTCTTTAATTTCGGCACGTTCGAAGAAACGTTGACCCCCATAAATACGGTAAGGAATGTTATGTTGCAATAGTGCTTCTTCCAATACGCGTGATTGTGCATTGGAACGGTATAATATTGCCGTTGCAGAATAACTATGGCCATCGTTAAACCAAGCTTGAATGCGGCTAATAATGAAACGTGCTTCATCAATTTCGTTGAAGGCAGCATATAATGAAATCGCATCGCCCTTACTGCTAGATGTCCACAGGTCTTTACCTAGGCGTGCACCATTATGGTTAATTAAGGCATTTGCCGCTGTTAGAATGTTGCCGGTGGAGCGGTAATTTTGCTCTAAGCGTGTGGTTTCTGCACCTGGGTAATCTTGGGTGAAGCGCAGGATATTTTCGATCTTGGCGCCACGCCAACCATAAATTGATTGATCATCATCACCAACTAGCATTAAAGGCGTGTCTTTACCTGCAAGTAAGCGTAACCATACATATTGTAAGCTATTGGTATCTTGAAACTCATCAACTAAAATAGCTTGAAAACGCTGTTGATAATGTTGTAATAGTGCAGGATTTGTTAACCAGAGTTCATGCGAACGCAATAGCAGTTCGGCAAAATCAACCAGAGATGCGCGTCTACAGGCGAGTTCATAAGCGCTATAAATCTTCATCATGGTACGCGCGAAGGCATCGCTGTGGGTTTCAATGTGTTCAGGACGCAAGCCATGATCTTTTTTATCATTGATATACCATTGCGCCTGTTTCACCGGGAACCGATTTTCTTCAATACCTAATTCCTTGAGCACACGACGCAATAAATGATATTGGTCATTGCTATCGATGATTTGAAATTGTTGATCTAAACCTGTTTCACGCCAATGGGCACGTAATAAGCGGTGCGCAATACTATGAAAGGTGCCAACCCACATGCCGCTTGTCGGCACGCCACGCAGTGTTTCAATACGTGTGCGCATCTCAGCGGCGGCCTTATTGGTAAAAGTTACCGCCAAGATCGCAAATGGTGAAAGAGACTCGACCTCAATCAACCACGCAATGCGATGGGTTAATACACGCGTCTTGCCGCTGCCTGCACCGGCAAGAACTAAACGATGTCCGGGTGCTGCACTAACGGCTTCCCGTTGCTGATCGTTTAGCTCATTGAGCAGATACGAGACATCATGCATTATTTTTTATGCGCTTTTTCTACCAAGAAAGCGACAATATCCATCAAGCGTTGTGGCGAATGCGCATCACTCATGCCGACGCGATATTTTTTGTTGATAACAAATGTGGGTGTTTCCATGACGCCATACTGATGCATAAAATCCTGTCCTTGTTTTAGCTGCAACACCATAGTGGGATTCTTACCTGAAAAAACATCTTTGGCAATGCGGCGTTGTACGCGATTTTGCACAAAGAAATCAATCATCGTTGGGGTTGCACTCAGGTTATGATATTCTCTGCCATTTTCCCCATGGATCGCCTTAAATAACGCGGGGGTGATTTTTTCTTCGATGCCTAGGATTACCGCAAGATAATAGGCCTTGGCATAGTTCTCCCATCCTCGTTCAAAGGTTAATGG
>CAYWDC010000054.1:0-5796 GCA_964456955.1 uncultured Gammaproteobacteria bacterium
TCTAGATGCTCATCGCGTTTAGCGCTTGTTGTGCTTTTGCTGTTGCCGTTGCAACATCGTCGGCGATCGCGGTAATATGTCCCATTTTACGCTCCGCCTTGGTCTCTATCTTCCCATAAAGATGCACCGCGACGTCACTGATTGCTAGCGCATTTGCTAAGCCTTGCGCGTCGGCCCGACCGTGGCGCTGTCCCAGGATATTCATCATCACCGCAACTGGCACTTGCATGGTGGCATCTCCTAAGGGTAAGCCGCAAACCGCACGTACATGCTGCGCAAACTGCGAGGTTATACAGGCCTCCATGGTGTAGTGCCCAGAATTGTGCACCCGCGGCGCAATTTCGTTGAGTAATATGTTACCATTATCAGTTAAAAACATTTCTACACCAAATACACCTGCTCCCTGTAAATGACCAACCAGTTGTTCGGCCAGTTGTTTCGCCTGTTTGGCGATATGCAGGTTGACAGGCGCTGGGGCGATCACCGTATGACAAATATTATGCTTTTGCACGGTTTCCACCACAGGATAACTACGCACGTTTTGGCTAACGTCACGTGCTACCATTACCGCAAGTTCTTTGACAAAGGGTACAAATTGTTCTGCATACAAATTTTTATGCCCTAACTTTTCCAATGCTATATCAATTTCATTTTCGTTACAAATCACCATATTACCGCGCCCATCATAGGCATCGAAACGAGCCTTTAATAATATCGGATAGGTAAATGCTTGCGCAGCACGTAGAATGTCTTGCTTGTTGTCAACAGCAACAAATTGGGCGCAGGGAATATGATGACGCTGATAAAATTGTTTTTGCGCCAATTTATCTTTTATCAATGCCAGCATGTGTGGCTGTGGATTGATTGCTTTGCCTTGCGCTTGCAATATTTGCAACGCTGCCGCATTGGCCGATTCAATTTCAAAGGTAATAAAATCGACTTGCGCTGCTAAATCGAGAATCGCTGGTGTATCTTTAAAACTGCCGATAATTTGTTTTGCCGCAACAGCTGCAGGACAGTGTGGGGTAGGATCTAAAACAATCACCTCAAAACCTAAGGGAATTGCTGCTAATGCTAACATCCGTCCCAGTTGTCCACCGCCGACAATGCCGAGTTTATTGTTCACCGTTTACTCGTGATGCAAAAAACATGTTGTTACCTTTAGTTCAGTTTATTTTTACTTTAAAAAATCCCGCTGGTTGCAGTGCGAATATGCGCCATGCAGTGCTTTTGTTAGCAAATGTGATGCAACTACTTATTTTTAACCATACTACGCATTTTACAATAAACTGCTAATATTTTGCACTGATTTTGCCCTATTATTTTGCAAAACGTGTTACCGCTTCCTGAGCTTGTGCTAATTTTCCAGGTAATATGGGTGGTTTACATCAAGCTAAGACTGCCAACACCACTTCCAGTAATGCTAACGAAACGATCAACCATAACGTGGATGCATATGACACCTATAAGAACATAACTAGACCAATGTGGGAAGTGTTGGGTAGTACTGATAATCGGTTGGGCTAACTTAGAAACACAGCTAGGGTTACCATCTTGATTTTATAAATACTAATTCCATAGTTTAAAGATTATGGCTATAATTATACTGCAATAATGTATTTTTTTAAAAATAATAGTGTTAATAACTTTTATATGTAACCGGATGGTTTTTTGCCCTTCTCAAAGAATAAACGCATATTACATTAGCACTGCGGTCTATATTTACTTAACCATCATATCCGATTGCCAATCGATGATTGCTGCAAAGTCCTAGCAGCTAATCCAATGCCCGTAGCCTGTAAGATGACATTGCTGCACAATTATTATAAGTATTTTCGCAAGCATTGTAGATCTTGCCATGATTTACGTTTTTCTCGTGGCGAACGCAATAGATAAGCTGGATGGTAAGAAACGAGTAGTGGGATATCACGATAGCGAAACTCGCGTCCGCGCATGCTAGCCAAGGACGCGGTTGAACCGAGCAAAAAATGCGCCGCAATTCGACCAAGCGCAAAAATGACTCTGGGTTGCAACAGTGCGATTTGTCGCGCGAGGAACGGGGTGCAGAGAGCAACTTCTTCTGCTTTTGGATCGCGATTGTTTGGCGGACGGCACTTGAGAATATTAGCAATGTAAATATCCTTCCGCGACAAGCCAATCGCTTTTAACATATTATTTAATAGCTGACCAGCGCGGCCGACAAATGGTTCACCTTGTTTATCTTCATTTGCTCCAGGCGCTTCACCAACGATTAACAAATCCGCTTGATGATTGCCAGCGCCAAAGACGACCTGCGTGCGTGTTCTACTCAGGGTACAAGCGACACAGCTTTTAGCCTCATTTGTTAATGTCGGCCAAGCATCATCTGTATCAGCGATAGTAACAGGTGCTTGCGTTGACACTTTGTTTTTTTGCTGCCACTGCTGAATGCCCATAGCGGCTAAATAATCGTTTTTATCCATTGACAAGCGCTTCCACAGCGGCGGCTAAATCATCATACACGGGAACATTGATTGCATTCTCTTGAAGTGTTTTCTCGCCCTTGCCGGTCTTAACTAAAATAGCATCCATACCGATACTATGCGCCGCCTGCAAATCACTATAGGCGTCACCAATTACTATCGCATCGACAACGTCAATAGTAAAACGCTGTAGCAAAGTTTTCAACAGGCCCGCCTTGGGTTTGCGACAAACACAACCGTCATCGGGACCGTGCGGACAATAGACAACAGCATCAACGTACGCGTTTTCTTTTGCCAATAAATCCCTTAAGTATGCAAATATTGCGTTGAGCGTGTCGAGACTAAATAGACCACGTGCCACCCCGGATTGATTAGTCGCAATAGCGACCCATTTGCCAGTGTCATTGAGCTTTTTTATCGCCGGCAAACTGCCGGGAAAAGGAACAAACTCATCGATCGACTTGATATAATGCTGTGAATCTTGATTGATAACGCCATCACGATCGAGAATGATCAATTTTTTGTCGCCAAGTGCCATATTCTTATGCAAGTTGCGTCATATCGGCAACACTACCTAGTAGCGTTGCCAGCTGTTTAAGCAAACACAAACGATTGGCTTTTAGGGTATTATCATCAGTCATGACCATCACCTCGGCAAAAAACGTCGCAACTGGTTGCTGTAACACTGCCAATGCAGCCAATACCGCAGTATAATCTTTTTTCGCGAGTAACGGTGTTATTGCTGCGTGTGTGCTGCTAATGGCGATATAGAGATCTTTTTCCGCGGTTTCCTGCAATAACTCTTTCTTAAGCAATCCGCTGACATTCACGTTGCGTAATATATTATGCACGCGCTTAGTGACTCTGCTTAAGTTGTTTGCCTGCGGCAGGTCGGCAAATTGCTGCAAGGCAACAACACGTTGTGCAAAATCATAAAAATTAGTTATCGCTTTTGCCTCAACCGCGTGAAAAACGCCGACGGGTAGCCGTTGTTCTACGTACCAATATTTTAAACGCTCAACAATATACACCTGCACATCTTTACACACTTTTTCATTCAATAACGCTTTATATTGCTTAGACGCTGCTGCGATAAGATCCATCAAATCAAGATCAAGCTGTCGCTCAATGAGAATGCGCAACACCCCAATGGCAGCACGACGCAAGCCGAACGGATCTTTATCACCAGTGGGACGTTCACCAATGGCAAAAATCCCGATTAATAGATCTAACTTGTCGGCAAGCGCAACACATTGCGCCACAGGATCATCGGGTAACGCATCGCCAGAAAATTCTGGTTGGTATTGTTGGCTAATCGCCTTCACGACGCTGCTTGCTTCGCCACCGTGGACCGCATAATAACTGCCGATGATGCCTTGTAACTCTGGAAATTCACCCACCATGTTGCTGGCCAAGTCACACTTTGCCAATAGACCTGCGCGTTTTGCTTGTTGTACATTCACGTTTAACCGTGCAGCAATGATGCCGCTCAATGTTGACAAGCGCTCGCTGCGCGCATAGAGGTTGCCGAGCTTTTTCTCAAAAATAACGTCTTTGAGTTTAGGCAGACGCTGGATTAACGGCGTTTTCAAGTCGATATTATAAAAGAACTCCGCATCCGCCAAACGTGCCTGCATCACTTTTTCATTACCGGTGATAACACGTTGTGCCTGTTGGCTCTTGATGTTAGCAACAAAAAGAAAATGAGGCAGCAAGTTGCCATCGCTATCAACCAACGGAAAACTCTTTTGCTGTTGCTGTACTACAGCGATGAGTACTTCTTGTGGAAGTTTTAAAAATTCTGCATCGAATTTTGCCCGCAACACTATTGGATATTCAACCATTGCGGTTATTTCGTCTAACAATTCATCTTTATACAACGCCGTGCCATCATGCTGTGCAGCTAATCGTTGCACTGCGGTGGCAATTAGCTTTTTACGATTGACAAAATCGGCGATGACATACCCTTTGCTTGGCAAAACCGTTACATAATCTTGTGCACATTTTATGTTAATCGCCTGCGGAAAATGAAAACGGTGGCCGTAGGTAAAGCGATCGGCTTGCTTGCCTAGCAAGACTGCGGGAACAACCTCGTTATCCAATAGCAGCAATAGCCAACGTACTGGACGAATAAACGAAAACTCATGGGCGCCCCAACGCATCGATTTGGCAATCGGTAGTCGTTGTATTGCAGTCTTCACCATCTCTGCAAGTAATGCAATGGTCGGTGTTCCGGCTTGTACAGTGCGATACATAAGCCTTTCACCTTGTGTGGTTTTTTCTGTTTGTAAAGCATCGACGGCAACACCGCAAGCCGCGGCAAAACCAAGCGCTGCCCGAGTTGGTTTACCATTGCTGTCATAGGCTAGCGTTAAGGTAGGTCCGTAACGTTGGATAGGTTTTGCTGCTCGCTGCGCATCAACATCTTTGACGAACACCGCCAGACGACGCGGCGTAGCAAAAGTTTTACTGTTACCATAACGCAAATTCTGTGCAGATAAACCGTGTTCGATCCCCTGCAACAAGGCGTCGACTAACATCGGTAAATGCTGCGGTGGTAACTCCTCGGTGCCAATCTCTAAGAGGAAATCTTTTTTAAGCATGCGTTTGTTCCTGGCAAAGAGGAAAGCCGAGCACTTCGCGGCACGTATAATAAGCGGTAGCAACGGCGCGGCTGAGGGCGCGTAGGCGCAAGATATAACGTTGCCGTTCAGTGACGGCGATCGCCTGGCGTGCATCAAGCAGATTAAACGTGTGTGACGCTTTGAGCAACATTTCATAAGCTACCAAAGGCAATTTTAATTCACAGAAACGTTGTGCTTCCTTTTCATAGTCAGCAAATCGTTGTAATAATAACTGGGCGTCGGCGTGTATAAAATTATACACCGACATTTCTCGCTCATTCTGTAAGAATACATCGCCATACGTAACTTGGCCTTGTGGAGTTTCTGCCCACAATAAATCAAAAAAATTATCGACATTTTGGATGCACATGGCCAAACGTTCTAGACCATAGGTGATTTCACCACTCACCGGCTTGCACGGCAACCCACCAACTTGTTGAAAATAAGTAAACTGCGTCACCTCCATGCCATTGTGCCATATCTCCCAACCGAGTCCCCAAGCACCAAGTGATGGCGATTCCCAATTGTCTTCGACGAAGCGAATGTCATCAATTAACGGCTCGATGCCTAACATACGCAGCGAATCGAGATAGCGTTCTTGCATATCTTCTGGGGACGGCTTTAAGATAACTTGAAACTGATAATAGTGCTGCGTGCGATTAGGATTGTCGCCGTAACGTCCATCTGTGGGACGCCGCGAAGGCTGAACA
>CAYWDC010000055.1:0-5484 GCA_964456955.1 uncultured Gammaproteobacteria bacterium
TTTATGCTATGTAGTAAATAACAATTTTCTTCAAAGAAATAGTATTCTACCTTTAAAAAGAATTAGGAAAAAGTTTAGTGATTTTAAAAACTACTCTATTACCTACCTGCTAAGCATTCAAAACACTTTAAACCAGTATGTTATACCAGAATTTTCCAACCATGAGATAAGTTAATATTACCTATATCAATGACGGGGTAAAAGATTTTGGGGCAGAGGATATTTTTGTATCAAGAAAAGCACTTGAACTTAATGAAGTCGTACCGATGACACTTAGGGCTTTATCAACTATTCAAGGCATATTAATTGCGTAGATGAAAGGCAAAATAACGGTGAATACCAACACAGATCGCGATAGCATGTGGACGTTCTATTTTTTGGTGCGAAGATACAATATTATATTAGACTATAATTTTAGCGCAAATCTTTCTAAAAATAACACTAACAAAAAATAAGCAATAACTGTCAACACGATTGCCGCAAACATTGCCACATAGAAATTCCACTGCAATTTTATAAATAAAGGGAATGCAAGAAACATTACTAGTGATGACAACACTAACCAGAAAATGCTTTTCGACAACAATACAATTTTGTCCGTATTATGCGTATCGACATATATCCAAATCATTGATAACATCGAAACTAATGGCACCGAGGCAAATATCGCACCGAGCAAGGAACTGCGCTTGCTAATTTCTGAAATTGCTGCAATCAGCACCGCAGAGAGAAAAATTTTAACTACAAAGTACAACATGACATCGTTCTGCTCATGGCTTAAATGACACTATAACATTTTTCCAATCAAACGACATTAACAAAACACCTAGCAAATTGATAGCAACCCATAAAATAACCAACAAATGCCAGGTTTTATATGCTGTCGTTGTCGAGTGATAAAAATAACTATTTTGTACTATTATTTCTCGGTGGTAAAGACAAAGGACGAACATAGCCGTTAACCCCCATCAACAGTACGTTCAATCCATAAGTCATTGCAATGAAAGCAATAATCAACAAACCGTATTTGCGTAGGAAATAACAAACCAATTAACAACCCTTGAGATTTAAAAAGTTTTGTCTCAAAGTCTATGTTTTTCTAACTACAACTCATATGATCTGTCTTGTGTGGCAAATCCTTGCAACGAAAGATCGGTCCGCTTACCCAAAGCGATGACTTTGAATCGTTCACCCATCTCGTCCGGTAAGGTAAGTTGCTTGACCTGTTGATTATATCTGACTCGCTCCACTACATTACTTGCTGTTGACACTAAATCTAACAAACCATTGTTGAGCAAAAACAATGATTGTAAGGTGAATCCCAATACCTCTAACCCACCCTCAATTGCCGCTTCGGCAACCGCGGTAAAATCAACATGCGAGGTAATATCTTGTAATCCAGGAAACCATAATGGACGATCATGCACCCGATGCTGGTAGTGGCATTGCAAAGTACCACGAGAACGTTGTGGATGATAATATTCGCGGCGTGCATAGCCATAATCACAACACAAAATTACACCCTGCCGTAAATGTTGCGCAATGTGCTGCAACCATGGTTTTAATTGTAGGTTAATTTCAGAAACATAATCAGCAGTAAAACTAATGCCTTCATTCTCTAGGTGTCGCAAAGCAGTCGACAGCTCTTTATTTTCAATGTCAGCATCATAAAACACCAATTCAGCGTCTGCTGCAGCGATAAAGCGTTGCTGAAAACCCGATACGGTTTTCACAAACTGTTCCACTGGCATGGCATCTAATATTTCATTTAACAACACAATAGCATCAATATCGTTTGGCATAACATCAACCCAAGAAACTTTATTAAGTAAGTGCGGACAATGCCTTTGCCAGGTTGCTTGCTGTCGTTTTTTTAAAGTAGGACTAATATCAACAATGTAATATTGTTGCGGCAATAGATTTAGCTTTTCCAAGTGTAACAAAATGTCTGCTGCCATGATGCCACTGCCAGCACCAAATTCAACAATGTTCGCCAATGGTAAGTGCGTAAAAATCTGTGCGCATTGTGCCGCAAGACATCTTGAAAACAAAGGTGATAATTCCGGCGCAGTAACAAAATCACCTGGAGCAGCAAATTTGGCCGTGGTATTCATATAATAACCTAACTCCGGGTTATATAGCGCGGCGCGCATAAACTCTTCGAACGACCATTTACCACCGACGATTTGTATCTGTTTTCTGATATATTGAGTTAATTTTTTGCTGTCCGCTAATGCCTGACCATCGGGTTTCGATAACGATTGCAGAATGCTAGGCATGAAAACAAGACAGGAAGAGATTAAGCATCTCGCCAAGGCGTAGCAAGTGTGTCTTTGGTTATGCGATCACGTTTCCGGACAATTTCTTGGTGCTGTTGTACTTCGTTCACTTGCGATGGCGACGGCTGTCGATATTGCTTACGCACTTTCGCTAAAAAGTGATCATTTGGACTTGTATAACCAGTTCGTTTTCGCATCAAAAAACGCAAGATTCGCTTCAACATAAGATCCTCTTTTGCAACTGCAAATTATAGCTGAACTTTCATAAAATGCCTATCCGATCCATTTAAACTATGATTATTACTATGGTATCATAGTAATTTAAGCAAATTTAAAGGATAGTCAAGTGAGAAACATATTACTTTATTTACGTACGATGATTCTTGGTATTACTATTGCTACTGCCAGTACTGTTGTTTTAAGCGGTTGCGTTGCCGCAGGTCTTGGCGCTGCTGCTGCTCTTGGCGCCGCAGGTGCCGTTACGTTCAACAAAAACTTTGAACTAAAGAGACGTTCTCATGAAGTGGAGAAACCTAAACAAGCTAAGGTTAAACAATAACGTGTTGGAGAAAAACAACTAAATTAATCCGAGGAATAACGTTGCCGAAATCGAAAAAAACCCGTATTGAAACAGACAGCTTAGGGGAAATTGAAGTTCCTGTGATGCAACTTTGGGGAGCACAGACACAGCGCTCACTGCATCATTTTTCGATCGGTGATGAGTTAATGCCACTCGAGATCGTGTGGGCGTTCGGTATACTCAAAAAAGCCGCCGCATTGGCCAATGGCAAGTTAGGCAAACTAAGTAAAGAAAAAATGCAGTTGATCAGCAACGCTGCTGAAAAGATTATTAACGGCGATTTATACAGCGAATTTCCATTACATGTTTGGCAAACTGGTAGCGGCACGCAATCAAATATGAATGCTAATGAAGTCATTGCCAATGATGCTAATGAATCTGCAGGCCGACGACGGGGCAGCAAGAAACCGATTCATCCTAATGATGATGTCAATATGTCGCAATCGTCGAATGATACCTTTCCTACAGCAAGGCATATTGCCGCCGCAGAAAATCTAGTACACAATCTGTTACCTGCATTAGCCAAGCTGCGCGATGCACTGCATGATAAAGCAATGGCATTTAACAACATTGTGAAAATCGGTCGCACACATTTGCAAGATGCCGTACCGTTAACCCTAGGACAGGAATTTTCCGGCTATGTCGCGCAACTGACTGCCGATGAAAAACGCATTCACAATGCGCTAGCCGATTTATATGAACTGGCATTAGGGGCAACCGCTGTTGGCACCGGCGTTAATAGCCCGCAGCAATTTGCTCATCTAGCCGCAGAATATATTGCTGAATTAACCGCAATGCCTTTCATCAGCGCAGAAAATAAATTTGCCGCACTGGCCGCACACGATGCTATTGTCATGGCAAGCGGCGCAATTCGCACCTTGGCGTGTTCACTTCTGAAGATCGCCAATGATATTCGCTGGATGGGTTCCGGCCCACGCTGCGGCTTAGGTGAATTAAGCCTACCCGCCAATGAGCCAGGTTCTTCAATTATGCCAGGCAAAGTGAATCCAACCCAAGCAGAAGCCATGACCATGGTGTGCGTACAAGTGATGGGCAATGATGCCACCATTACCCTTGCTGGCTCACAGGGAAATTTTGAACTTAATGTCTACAAACCATTAATCATTTATAATTTTCTACAGTCTTGCAATTTATTAGCCGACGCGTGTAATAATTTCACCGATTTTTGTATTGTCGGGCTTCAAGCAAACGAGCAAATCATCAAACACCATGTTGATAATTCGCTAATGCTAGTTACCGCGCTGGCGCCGGTTATTGGTTACGATAAGGCAGCAAAGATTGCGCACAATGCGCATATTAATCACACCACATTGAAAGAAGAAGCGATAAAATTAGGTTATGTGACTGCAGTGGAATTCGACCTATACGTCAAGCCAGAAACAATGACCGCGCCAAACTAGTTTATTATCAGTTCTTCAATAACATATTGCTTAACCGACATGTCATCGGAAGTTTGTTTATGATTGTCTTCCGGAGTTTGTTGGTGATGATTGCGGGCCATAAAAGTATAGACGGTCGGCAACACAAATAGGGTAAAGCAAGTGCCAATCAGCATACCGGCAGCAATAACCAAACCGATGTCAAAACGACTAACGGCACCAGGTCCAACCGCTATCAATAAAGGTATCATACCAAACACCATGGCCATCGTTGTCATCAAAATTGGACGCAAACGAATTGCTGCGGCTTGAATGATTGCGTCATGTACTGATAAACCTTTTTCTTGCTGTAATTTATTAGCAAAATCGACCATTAATATGCCATGCTTACTGATCAAGCCAACCAAGGTGATAAGACCAATGCCAGAATAAATATTTAGCGTCGATAATCCAAGATTAATAAAAATCAAAGCACCAGCAATCGACATTGGTACGCTGATCAAGATAATCCATGGATCACGGAAACTCTCAAACTGTGCTGCCAATACTAAATAAATAATAATTAGCGAGAACAAAAAGGTATATAACAAAGTATTCCCTTCATGCACATCCTGACGCGTTTGTCCAGCATAATCATAACTGAACCCGTCTGGCAAAATTTGTTCTGCCTGTTGCTGCAAGAAGCGAATGGCCTCACTTGGCGTATGTCCAGGCATTACCACACCACTAATGTTGGCCGAATTCAATTGCTGAAACTGGTTTAATTGGCTGGGTGCAGAGACCAGTTTCATCGTCACAATACTACTCAGTGGGATCAGGTTACCATTACCGTCGTTAATATGAATCATGTTTAATTGCCCTGGATTATAACGCAATGATTGCGGCACCTGTGCAATCACCTTATAGTCTTGCCCCATCATACTGAAACGGTTAACATAATTACCACCAAGCAAACCACCAAGCGCGTTACCTACTTGTTGCATAGTGATGCCTAAAACAGCTGCTTTATCACGATCGATGTGTAACTGTAGATCTGGTTTATCAAATTGCAAGTCACTAATCGCAAATAAAAACAAACCACTATTTTGCGCTGCGTGCAACAATCTTTGCGTAACTGGATACAATTGTGAATAATCACTTGTTGTTGTAATAACAAACTGAAATGGCAGCGCGCCAAATGCGGACGTTGGAATAGACGGCAGCTGGGCAGAAATAACCTGTACGC
>CAYWDC010000056.1:0-5427 GCA_964456955.1 uncultured Gammaproteobacteria bacterium
GAGTCAACACGACTAAACACAAGAGGAACTAACGTGGGAAATAAACTGATAGATTTAATGCGCGGTTACCGCAAACATCACCAAAAAAGAGTGACCATCTTTTCACATTTTGTCGGCGTGCCATTGATCACATTGGCAACATTCATCTTGTTTGGTTGGATAAAGATTAGCGTGCCGGGATTATTCACGCTCAGTGTTACATGGATTGGCATCATTTTTCTTGCCATCTATTACCTCATTTTGGATATATTGATTGGCGCTGCGACCACTTTCATATTGATTGTGTTCTGTGCTATCACCAGCATTTTTACCGTTAATGGTCCTTCAGCATTAGGCCTAAAATTATTTGCAATTACCTTTATTCTTGGCTCGGTTTTTCAACTTATCGGATACACTTTCGAAGGGAAAAAACCAGCATTGCTGTACAACTCTTTTTACTCCGTTTTCACCGCACCTTTTCTTATTACTGCTGAAATACTCTTTAAGTTTGGCTTTAAAAAAGATCTACAAAAACAAATTGATACTACCGACTAGCAAGAACATTTTGATAAAGCAGGGTAGCCGTAAAATAACTATCAGTTAAAGACTATAATAAAGCTGAAGCTCCACTGGATGCGTATTCATACGTAATGTAGTCACTTCTTCCATCTTTAATTGGATATAGGCATCAATTAAATCATCGGAAAAAACTTTGCCCTCCTTTAAAAAACCCCGATCTCTATCCAGGGCTTCTATAGCAACATCCAAGGTTGGACTTACCGTAGGGATGTTCTTCTTTTCTTCAGAAGATAAATCATAGAGATCTTTGTCCATAGGATTGCCGGGATGAATACGATGACGAATACCATCTAGACCCGCCATCAGCATTGCTGCAAACGCTAAATAAGGGTTTGCCATCGGATCAGGAAAACGCACTTCAATGCGACGTGCTTTCGGCAAAGATACGTAAGGTATGCGAATCGCCGCAGAACGATTGCATGATGAATAGGCAAGTCTTTCTGGTGCCTCAAAACCGGGAACTAAACGTCTATAACTATTGGTTGATGGATTGGTAAAGGCATTTAAAGCACGTGCATGCTTAAGAATACCACCAATATAATACAATGCCGTTTCCGACAAGCCGCTATACTTATCGCCGACAAATACATTACTCCCCTCTTTAAAGATCGATTGGTGACAATGCATACCGTTACCATTATCACCAACCAATGGTTTCGGCATAAAAGTTGCGGTTTTGCCATAGGCATGGGCTACATTGTGCACTACGTATTTCAAAATTTGCAGCTCATCCGCTTTGCGACATAGCTTCTTAAAGCGTGTGCTGATTTCGCCTTGTCCTGCGGTACCGACTTCATGGTGATGCACTTCCGTTTGAATGCCCATATCCTCCATCGCCAAACACATTGCCGAGCGAATGTCTTGACCTGAATCAACTGGAGGCACAGGAAAGTAACCACCCTTCACCGTCGGACGATGACCAAGATTGCCCTCTTCATATTCCTTGGCTGAGTTCCATGCAGACTCTTCGGCATCAACGGTATAAAAAGCGCCGCTCATGTTGACACCCCAACGAACATCATCAAAAATAAAAAACTCAGGCTCTGGACCAAAATACGCAGTATCCCCAATGCCTGTCGATTTAAGATATTCTTCAGCGCGTCTTGCCACCGAGCGTGGATCACGGACGTAGCCACGCATCGTATTAGGCTCAACCACACCACAACGGATAATCAAGGTCTTCTCTTCGCTAAATGGGTCCAATACTGCTGAATTAACATCAGGCATTAGAATCATGTCAGATTCATTAATACCACGCCAGCCAGCAATCGAAGAGCCATCAAATATTTTACCTTCGGCAAAAAAATCACTATCGATACTTGTCGTCCGTAGCGAAACATGTTGTTCCTTGCCGCGAGTATCGGTAAAGCGCAGATCAACAAATTTTACTTCTTCGTTGGTGATGGTTTTGAGTATACTTTCAACTGACATGATAATCTCCATTAGCGATACAGTCTTAGAAAGAAACAGATTTTAACGTATTATGCCCAGCAAGGGAACAAGAAACTGATTTTCTTAAAGCAATTCACTCGCCACCGCCATGCAAAATTAGCCTTTGCTTCTTTGTATATAACACAGCGACTTTACAAATAGCAGCGGCGCTCGATGCAACAGATAGATGCTACTAAACTACGTAAATAATAATTTGACTTCTTTAATATCAGGAAAAGTAATGGTGGCACGCTGATACATACCCCTTAATTTTATTGCATCACACTCCTGTTGTAACACCGATAGTGGCAATATCAACACAACCGCTATTTTGCCCTCGTGATAATGCAATACAATATCTTTAATATCCTTAATGCCGGGTAAATCGCGCCATGCGAGTTTTAACGCAGGCAACAACTTATTGCGTGCTGGCAGCAAGGTATTTTTTGGGTTCAACTCATCATCTTCCGAGTCAACGTGGACAACAACGTCACGCACATTATCGATATCACGATACAAAGAAACCAACACTTGATCGCCGATGTAGTGTCCTTCAGAAACGCTAATGCGAGATGGCACGATCACATGCACATCGATCAAGATTTTTCCCGCCATTTTACGGGTGCGTAGTTGATGAATTGCTTCGACTCCAGCAACACACATAACACGCTGCCGGATTTTCTCTAGGGTCGGCACATCAACACCCGCATCGATCAACTCATTAATGTTCTGCCAGCCGATAATAATCCCCATTTTAATAATCATTGCACCGATTAACATCGCGGCGACTTTATCGAGCCACACTACACCCAATAAGCTACCCGCAACACCGATGAGGACAATAAGCGAAGAGGCAGCATCACTGCGACTATGTAATGCATTGGCGTAAAGCATATCCGATTTAACACGCACGGCAACCCGCTTAGTATAACGATACACAACTTCATTGACGATCACTGAAAAAACGGCAACCCATAGCACATAAACATGCGGGATATGATGTGTTTCCTTTAGCCAAATTCCTCGTATCGCATCGGCAATGAGCAGCATACCAACAACAATTAGCAGTACCGATAAGGCAACTGTCGCTGCAGTTTCAACGCGTTCATGTCCATAGGGATGTTCCGTATCGGCTTCATGTTGTGCAAATTTTGCAGCCAAAATAACCAGCAAGTCACTTAATAAATCCGAAAAAGAATGGATACCGTCAGCAAATAAAGCGCTGGAATGACCAAGCCAACCAAATAACACTTTGGTAATCGCCAATACTGCATTTGCTGCGCCACCAATCAAGGTAACTTTACGTGTAGCAAGATAACGTTGCTTTCGTGACAGCGACATTTTGGCTTCTCTTTGTCCCATAAGAATCCTTCTTTTCTGCCACTCTAGATATCATTAATTTGCAGTTTAAAGACTATAGCGCACTCTTTCGCTGGCAGATGCCACGGCAAAACTAAACGTCATATAAACCCTATAGCTATGTAACGCCTCTATTCACCATACTAAGACTGCAGAGTCAATAAATGATGGCCTGTCATTTCGCTAGGCTGTTTTAACCCCATGACATAAAGTAAAGTGGGGATAACATCGGCCAAAGTACCATGCACATCACAAAATCTTGCCGAACGACCGACATAAACAAAGGGGACTAAATTACTCGTGTGTGCTGTATGCGGCTGACCGGTTACGGCATTTTGCATCTGTTCCACATTACCATGATCGGCCGTAATTAATGTTTCACCACCCGCAGCTTGCAACGCCGCGATGATTTTTGCCAAGCAGACATCAACGGTTTCCACTGCCTCGATTGCCGCGGCCATTTTACCGGTATGCCCCACCATATCTGGATTGGCAAAATTACAAATGATAACATCGTATTTTGCCGAAGCGATTGCAGCAACTAGGCGCTCGGTTAATTCAACAGCACTCATCTCCGGTTGCAAATCATAAGTCGCTACCTTTGGTGATGGCACTAAGATGCGATCTTCACCGGAAAAAGACGCTTCGCGTCCGCCATTAAAGAAGAAGGTCACATGGGCATATTTTTCTGTTTCCGCAATACGCAATTGGGTTAACCCGAGTGTCGCAATATAAGCGCCAAAAACATTGTTTAATGTTTGTGGACGATAAGCGACATTGACGTTTAGATCCGCGGCATATTCTGTTAAAGTAACAAAATCGGCCAACTGTGGATGCACAACACGAGTAAAACCAGTAAAGTCAGTATCAACAAGCGCATGGGTTAATTGGCGTGCGCGGTCAGCGCGAAAATTCATAAAGATGACACTATCACCATCTTGTACCGTGATTGGTTTTTCTGCCGCATAGAGTGCCGTTGGCCGCACAAACTCATCGGTTTCACCAGCGGCATAGGCTTGTTCTAACGCAACAATAGCATCATCGACATAACGTGCAGCAATACCTTGCGTTAATAAATCATAGCTTGCTTGGGTACGTTGCCAACGGTGATCGCGATCCATGGCATAATAGCGCCCTGTCAATGAAGCGAGTTTGCCAACCCCCAGTTGTTCAAATAGCGCTTTAAATTTTTCTAATGACGATTTTGCACTTTGCGGTGCAGTATCACGCCCGTCGAGGAACGCATGCACATAGATCGTTTTGGCACCGCGTTCGGCAGCCAGTTTCACCATTGCCTGCAGCTGATCTTCATGACTATGTACGCCACCGGGGGAAAGCAACCCCATGATGTGTATCGCTTTTTCTTTCGACGATGCCGCATCAATGGCATCTAATAAGGCTGGATTTTTGGTAAAACTGCCATCAGCAATGGCGTTATTAATGCGCACATAGTCTTGCGCAACCAGGCGCCCCGCACCCATATTTAAATGACCGACCTCAGAATTACCCATTTGTCCACTCGGCAACCCGACATCGGTACCCGAACCGGAAATCAAGGTATGCGGATAATCACGCGACAGACGATCCCATGTCGGCGTTTTTGCTTGAGCAATAGCATTGCCCGTTCTTTCGGTTGAATATCCCCAACCATCGAAGATTAATAATAAATAAGGACGATGTGATAATTTCATAAAGTTTCTACTATTTTTTATAGTATAGCAAAATTTGAACAGACTTGGTGCTTAGAATAAGTAAAAAACCGACTGCAACCATCTGGCTAGGCCAGTCTGCTGATATAGAAGATATTGCCAAAGCTGTCGAAGAACTGCAGCACTGCTAATAGCCGTTGCCATAACAAACCCACTGACCAAAAAAGTGGTGACATCAATGTACTCATCAGACACCTAAACACTTTAATGTTTTGGTGTTTATATGTTAATACATCTTCATTAACAGAAAATAATAACTTAAAATTAATTTAGGAGACACAACAATGAAACGTTTAAGCATACCGCTTAACGAGGAGCAGCATAAGATGATTAAGGTTGCTGCAATGCTAAATGGGCAAACAATGAAATC
>CAYWDC010000057.1:0-5367 GCA_964456955.1 uncultured Gammaproteobacteria bacterium
AGTTAATATTTTGTAATCCTGTGATTGGACCGGTAGGGGTTTGATAAATTTTTTCTAAATGCTTTATAGTAATCATTTTGTTTATTCAAGTATTGAAGCGGGGAATCACTATGATGAAATTGAGGTGATTACATCCGCTTTAGCCATATTTATTGCGCTTGCAAGCTGTTTACTCAAATTAGCAATACTTGACAATACCCAGTGTTTTTTAAGACTTGATTTTGCCGTTTGTTTTTATATGTAAATAATGAATAATAAAATTATTTATATTTTCCACGTTATATTAAAACATTCATTCAATAAACTCAAGAGATAATTTTATTAAGTTGATATGAGAAATTAACCTTAACTTTATTAGTTGGATAGTATATGCAAGATGAAAAACAGGTGTTGCAGCGTAAGTTAAAAGCGCGGCACTTATCAATGCTTGCCATTGGGAGGTCGATTGGCACTGGATTATTTGTTGCTAGCGGTAATGCTATTTATAATGCTGGTCCTGGTGGTGCGTTGCTGGTTTTTGATGACCAGTCTGGGTGAAATGACAGCTTTAATACCCGTAACGGGAACATTCTGTGAATACTCTTCTCGTTTCGTCGATCCGGCATTTGGCTTTGCCATGAGCTACAATTATTGGTTTAGCTGGGCGGATTACCGTTGCTACCGAATTATCTGCCGCAGCATTCATATTATCATGTGGAGTGCCCTTTTTTTTGTATTAATTTTGGTATTAAATGTCTTTGCAGTGCATTTTTATGGTGAGATAGAATACTGGATTGCATCCATTAAGGTCATCGCAGTAGTGGTATTCATCATTTTTAGTATTTTATTGATTATCGGTATTCGTGGTGGACAGCCGATTGACTTTCGTAATTGGACTATTGGTGATGCACCGTTTCACGGCGGTTGGTTGGCGACATTTGGTGTTTTTATCGTTACCGGTTTCTCATTCCAAGGTACAGAATTGGTTGGCGTCGCTGCAGGTGAAGTCAAAGATCCACACGTCAGTATACCCAAAGCAATCAAACAAGTTTTTTGGCGAATTTTGTTATTTTATATTTTGGCGATGGTGGCTATCAGTTTCATTATTCCTTATACTGATCCACGTTTAATTCATGCCAGTATGAGCCAGTAATTTAGCAATCCGTTTACTGTTGTTTTTAAAGAGTTTGGGTTGCCATTTGCTACTTCTATTATGAATGCGATTATTTTAATCGCCGTATTATCGGCCTGTAATGCCAGTCTTTTTTCTTCTACACGAATTTTTTGGCATATGGCAAAGAGAAAACACGCACCGAAATTTTTTACTCATATTAATCATCATGGCGTGCCATTAAGAGCGTTATTATTAAAGGCATTGTTTGGTTGCTTAGTTTTTCTATCATCGATTTTTGGTAACGGACACATTTTTATTTGGTTAGTAAACATTTCTAGTCTAGCAGGATTTATTGCCTGGCTAGGCATTGCCATCAGCCATTATCGTTTTCGCAAAGCCTATTTAGCGCAAGGTAAGCGTCTAAGTGACTTCCCGTATTATGCAAGACTGTTTCCATTTGGATCGATTTTTGCTCTCGTCCTCTGTTTTATTATTATCTTAGGGCAAGGCTATACAATGTTTTTATATAGACAATTAAATTTTTTGGAGTTTTTAGCCACCTATGTTGGCGTCATGGTTTTCTTGATCTTGTGGTTGGGTTATAAATTAATTAAAAGAACTTCTATTATTCCATTACAAGACTGCGATTTTTCTCACCACCTTTGAGTTAAAATACTTTAAACAAAGCTCTAATCTATGCATTGTTATATAATAAGATTAAAAGTACGCATCAGGTGATTTTAAAAACTCAAGTTCTTCTGCGGTGGAGGTTCTACCTAGAATGGCATTGCGATGTGGATAACGCCCAAAGCGATCGATAATAGTTTTGTGCCTGATCTCATAAGTAAGATTCTCTGCTAAGCCTTTACCTGAGAACAGTTTTACAGCTAAGCGATGAATAGTTTTTGATTCGCTATGCATATAAGGCATATAAAGATACGCTTGTTCCTCGGCACCAAGTTTCTTATCAACTCCTAATGCTACGGCGGTTTCTGCAAGCACTAGCGCCATGCCATCGGTAGCAAAAGCACGCGGCGAGTTACGAAACATATTGCGAGGAAATTGATCAAGGACGATAATTTCGGCAAGTCTGCCTTCTGGGGTGTTGCGCCAATTATGCATTTCACCCTTTGCTGCTTGAACATACACCTGCTCGAAGCGGTATCGAATCGTATTGTCGTAATCTGTATTTTTCTGCCAATGCTGTGCCGTGGTACTTTGATGAAACCAAAAATGTAAAATGTCATCGTAGGCTATAGGCATACCGTGTTTAAACTGACTCTTTCATTGGAGTAGTAGCACTTTGCTAATTTTGTAAGCGGATCGCTAATATATCACATGGTGCATGGTGCAATACAGAATCAGTGGTAGAACCTAATAATGAACGCAAACCATGGCGTCCATGAATACCGATGATGATTAAATCCGCTTTAAGTTTTTTTGCTTGATTAACGATTACAGTGTAGGACGTGCCTATTTCGATGATTAAAGCGTCGCTTGCGATACCTTGTTTTTCTGCTTCGGTGACAAGTTCTTTTTTGTGTTTCCCCCAAATTTCATCTTCAACATTAGGAATGGCAGGGTAAGCATAACCCATACCATAAGGGTTTAAAGATTCAATCGCGTGTATTAAATAGAGTTTAGCGTTATTATTGCTGGCTAGTTTCTTTGCACGTTCGATAGTAGCATGATCGCTTTTAGGTTCAAGATTGACAGCGGCGATGATGCATTGATATGGATCCATTTGCATTTCTCCTTTAAGCAATAAGCAAAGTCACTTGTTTTGATTGTAGCAAGTTGTGTGCAGCTAAGCAATTAGAATCGTTATGCAAAATACCATCCATCGCACAATGAAATATATGTAATCTGTAAGTTGACGATTTAAATCTTTTCCAACAACTTATTTAATTGTTGCACAAAGGCCGCAGGATCGCCGAGATGTCCGCCTTCTGCAAGGATTGCTTGATCCAGCAGGACAGCACTCCATTGTTTAAATTGTTCGTCATCGGTTTGCGATTTAAGATTTTCGATAAGTTTGTGTTTTGGATTCAATTCAAAAATCGGTTTCGATGTTGGCGTAGGTTGTCCTGCTGCTGCCATCATTTTCTGCATTTGTATGCCCATCGCGGCTTCTTCATTGACCACACATGCCGGAGAAGTTGTTAGGCGATCAGTCAAACGTACATCACTCACTTTATCTCCAAGTACCTCTTTCATTTGTTTTACCATGCTGGAAAAATCGTCTGCGAGTTTTTGTTTGTTCTTTTTATCAGTTTTTTTATCGAGCTTATTCAAGTCAAGATCACCTTTAGCTACTGACTGTAGGGATTTGCCAGCAAACTCGGTTAAATAACTGATGAGCCATTCATCAATCGGATCTGTTAACAGTAATACTTCGATTTTCTTATCATTAAACACTTCTAATACCGGACTGTGTTTCGCCGTAGTATAAGATTCTGCAGTGATATAATAGATGGTATCTTGACCTTTTTGCATGCGACTCACATAGTCGGTGAGAGCAATATTCTGTTGTGCGTTTTCATTATGAGTGCTGGCAAAGCGCAATAGTTTGGCAATACGTTCTTTGTTATTTGCGTCTTCAATCGGCCCTTCTTTTAATACTTTACCTAATTGATCCCAGAATTTTTGATATTCTTCTGGTTTTTCGGCGAGTTTTTCTACCATGGTCAAAATGCGTTTGGTATTGGCTGTCTTGATCTTATCCGCCAAAGCACTGTGTTGTAAAATTTCACGTGAAACGTTCAGTGGTAAGTCTTTAGAATCGACTACACCTTTTACAAAACGCAGGTAGCGTGGCAAAAAATGATCTGCGTCATCCATAATAAATACCTTTTGCACGTAAAGCTTCAGTCCATGATTCCGTTCCGGATTATATAGATCAAATGGTGCGCGACTCGGTAAATAGAGCAGTGTAGTATAATCTTGTTTACCTTCAACCTTGTTGTGGCTCCAATTGATGGGATCGGTAAAATCGTGCGCAAGATATTTATAAAATTCTTTATATTCTTCAGCAGAAATATTCTTCTTTGGCAGTGTCCATAAAGCAGTGGCTTTGTTTACTGCAGCAAATGTCGGTTCTTTTTGCTTTATGGCTTTGCCGTCTTTATCAAACTCTTGTTTTATCATCATGACTGGCAGATTAATATGATCACAATATTTGCTGATGATGTGGCGCAAGCGCACCTCATCGAGAAATTCTGTCGCGTCTTTTTTCAAATGCAAGGTGATCTCGGTGCCATGCTCGGCTTTTTCAATGGTTTCGATTTCGTAATCACCCTCACCGCTAGAAATCCAACGCACGCCTTCTTCAGCATCTAATTCCGCATGACGCGTCTGTACTTCGACTTTGTCGGCAACAATAAATGAAGAATAAAAGCCTACACCAAATTGGCCAATCAATTCGCGATCTTTTGCTTGATCGCCGCTTAGTACCGCTAGAAACTCTCGACTACCTGATTTAGCAATGGTGCCAAGATTATCGATGACTTCATCCCGATTCATACCGATACCATTGTCTTTGACGGTAACCGTTTTTGCTTTTTTATCAATGGTAATACGTACGGCAAGTTCAGTGTCTTCACCAAGTAACTTAGGGCGTTCCAGTGCAATAAAACGGAGCTTATCGGCGGCATCGGCAGCATTAGATACCAATTCACGCAGGAAAATTTCCTTGTTGCTGTAAAGTGAATTGATCATCAATTGCAGTAGCTGCTTGACTTCGGTTTGAAATCCACGGGTTTCTTTATTAGCCATAACAGTCATTAGGTTCCTCAATTAGTTGTTAAACAATGGAAGTTATAATAAGGGTAGGGCTATTGTTTTTCAAGCAAAGATAAAACGACAACATGCTCTCTGCAATAATCTATCTGACAGCTGAAAAGAGAGATGAGATTTTTCTCGCACTTAGTGATTGTTAACATTATTAAATTATTATATAAGACAAAGCGTTTTGGTTTCTTTCATCCAAAAAATTAGTAAGGAGAAGGAGATAGTAGTCCAAATATAGCTGATAGACAGAGTCAAAATGTTAGCCGACACTGATTCACGGTACAGTTTTCATTACTTTGTGTTTAGAGCTAGATGGCTCACTCTTTATTTTTTCTTTCTTACCATCTTTTTTAGTTGTTGTAACAGTTTTTGCCGTATGCTCGTAATTAACAATGCTCAGGGGAACACCTACCTGACCATAAACCGCGCGTTGTATTGGTAGGACAAGTGAGTGATAGGCTTAGCGAAGGAACATAGGTATATGA
>CAYWDC010000058.1:0-5364 GCA_964456955.1 uncultured Gammaproteobacteria bacterium
ATATTCAAAAAGCTTGCCGGCTAAACTTCTACTGTTACCTAAACTGCTTTCCAAAGCCTCAGTTACATTTTTAGTATGCCTAGTATCACAGATCCGACTTTCCCCTTGGAATGGGAGATATTTTTCAGCAAACCAAGAAATTCCTCTATATAGTGAATATTTTCCTCCTTTAATGTTATTTCTATTGACCGATATATCCCATTGTAAGTTTAATGCCATACTCGTTACTTCGTTTATTTGTTTCATGTGTTCTATTGTGAGCGCACCACCTTTCTCCAGCTTGTTTTCTATCTCTTGTTTTGTATCATTTAATTTTTTTTGGAGTTCCTTTCTCTTAAGGACATAATACTCAGAAGGGGAAGCCAACCCTGTCTTGTTATCCATCACTGGACCATAATAGCCTGTGACGCGGCAATATTTATATGGAAGTGAACGTGATAATTCAATTGCCAATTTCATCAACAAACTGCTATTTTTATCCATTTGGTAATATGTATTCCAAACAGTATCAATGTATTCATGATTGTATGAGTAACTTTGTGTTCTAGCAGCGTAACATACTGCTAATGTTATTTTAATCGGGTTATTCTTATTTATACTAGATAAAGAATAGTTTTTTATTATATATTCTCTTATGTCATATACTGCTTCCGTATACAAATACTTCGCGCGTGTTCGATCTACTGTAGTATATATATTTTCAGTATCATCAATTAGTCCATGACCAGCAATGTATATATCTGGTGTATTTGTAGTCGACGCTTTTTTATTACTTGTTTTTACAATGGAGATTTTTTCTGGTCCTACAATTGTGATATCTTCATATTTTTCCTTAAGATCTTTTTCTAATTTATTCAATGCGTTATTAGGATCAGTTCGATCAACATAATTAAATAAAACTACCTTCATTGTTTTCTCCAAATGTTATTTATTTTCCCCAAACTAAGATCCAGCGGTGGGTTGCTGCTTTGTTTGCATTGTGGCTTGTTTACTCATCGGAGTTCTCTCAAATCACAGTATTAAAATTGGCATCTTCGCCAATGCCTTGTGTATTATCTGTATCATCCACTGGAGCTTTTGCTCGATTATGATTTTCGTGTTAAAGTCTTCATAACTCATTCGAATAACTATAGCGACAATATATATCTAGATTTTGTCTAGATGAAAAAAATGTTTGTCATAAACTAGACACAAAGTAGACAAATATCGCTGTCATGCTAATTATCTTGAAAACATTGGTAGGTTTAATGGACTTAAATACAGTCTGCCAATGACCTTTCTAATCTAACAGGACTCTGCAACAAGATCTGTTAGTGACGTCAATGAACAGGTTAAGCAATTTCAGTCAGTGGATGGGTACGGGGGCTTTTAATAACCGGTTCGTGTCCAACGGATTGCCATTTGATGGCAGAAGGGAGGGATTCGAACCCTAGATGGAGTGACAAACTCCATACTCCCTTAGCAGAGAAGCACCTTTAGCCAGCTCGGCTACCTCTTCAATAAACAATTTAGACAATGATTTGGTAATATTAATAAATCTAAACGTCAGTATTTTTTTCAAATAAGCATATAAAATAAAGTTAATTCACAGCGTAACCATCGAGAGTGATAATATAGTATGTAGAATGGGTTTGATTTAAATTTAATAAGGTCAAGCCAACTTAAGGTAAAATAGACTATCGACACGGAATCCTGTTATGGTGACGGTTGTCATAAAAAGTAATAAATGGCCTATCTGTTTGATGGTATTTTGTTAATAAAACTGTATTACGGTGATGACAATAGCAGTAATTTTCCTAAATAATTATTATTTGCGGCTATAAAATATGCAGGTGAATCTGCTATGTAGACCGCAGCTAATATCGAACACCTATTTCGGCATTATTTTTTTCCATTAGCGTATGAATAACACTAATGTATGAAGATAAAAAACCAGCTTCACAATAACAGAAGTAGAACTTAAACATGCGCATAAATTTGTCGTCAAAGCCAAGTTGTTTTATTTTCTTTTCGTTTGCGGTAAATCTTTTATGCCAGTGAGATAAGGTTGTGGCATAATCTTGGCCGAAATCGTTGATTGCTTTTATCCGCATCGTGGTGTTCTTCTTAATGCTGTGGCTAATTGTTGCTATGCAAGGCAAACATCCTCCGGGGAATATATAGACTTTAATAAAATCAATCTCGCGTTTGTAGCGTTGGTATTCTTGATCATTAATAATGATACTTTGTAATAAAAACAAACCACCTGGCTTTAGCAGTTGATCACAAACCGAAAAATATTTATTGAAGTATTTATAGCCTATCGATTCAATCATTTCAATCGACACGAGCTTGTCATATTTACCTTGTAAGTCTCGATAATCTTTTTTTAATAAGCATATGTTTTTTTCTAAATTTAATGCTTTAATTTTGTTGCTGACATACTCATACTGCGCATCTGATATGGTGGTGGTCGTAACCTTGCATTGGTAGTTTTGCACAGCATAAATAGCTAATGCGCCCCAGCCCGTGCCAATTTCCAGTAAATGGTCTGTTTGTTTTAGTTGTAGTTGTTCACATACCAGGGATAATTTTTTTGTTTGTGCGCGCTCAAGATCATTGTAGCTGTTATCAAATACCGCAGACGAATACATCATTTTTCTATCTAGAAACAGCTTAAAAAAATCATTGCTAAGATCATAGTGGTACAATATATTTTTGCGACTTTTTTTAATAGGGCTATAGCTGATCATATTTCTTAGCATTCTAAAAATGTGGCCGGTAAATGACCAGCCTTTTTCAAGCGCCAGCAGCGTAGTTTCATTTGCAATAATAATCTGCATTAATACGGTAAGGTTATCGCAGCTCCAGTCTCCCTCCATATAGCTCTCGGCCAGGCCAAGACTTCCTCGCCAAAGAAATTTTTTATAAAAATTTTTATGGTGTATCGTTACGGTTGCTTTTAACCCTTGGGAAGAGGTGCCAAATTTTTTTTCCATTTGTTGTTCGTGCCATATAATTTCGCCTTTTTCAATTTTTTGCAGTTTTTTAAATACCATTTTTTGTAAATAGTTATGACGATTATTATCGTTGCACACTTTATGGATTTTCATGTTTTTTTAACCGTATGAGCGATGATTTTTTACTATTTTAAGCCATAGTCTTAATGCTTGCCAATAAATAGCGAAAAAAATCTTTATTTAACAGGAAAAAATCAGTAGATATACAATGATTGCCGACAAATGCTAGCAAGCAAAAATTAGCAGCGACTCAGCAGCGTAATCGCAAGGGGATAACAATAAGCTACTAGTTGTTTGCGATCGATGTTATCACTGATTCAAAGGCAAGATATTTTAGGTCTCTGACTCTAAAGGGAAAAATGATACCATCCAGGTGGTCAATTTCATGTTGAATAATTCTTGCCAAAAATCCTTCAGCAATCGCAGAGATCGGATTACCATTTTCATCTAAACCCCAGTATTTGATTGTTTTATATCGCTCAACGAGTCCTCTTATCCCGGGTACACTAAGACAGCCTTCCCAGTCGCTTGCAACTGCTGAACCAATGACGGCATATTCTGGGTTAATGAGTGTCGTTATGGGTATCGGTGCTTGATCAGGGTAACGGGCATTATCTGCAAAGCCAAATAAAATGATTCTGCGGTTATAACCAATTTGTGGCGCTGCTAAGCCAACGGCTTTTTTTTGCTCAAGCACAATACGCATGGCAGCAATCATGTTTTTAACATCATTATCTATTTCTTCTATGGAGATAGATTTTTGGTATAATGATGGTTGGCCCATCAAAACAATGTCAATGCTTTTTTTTACCATGCCCATTCTGCAAAAGACTCCGCTTGTATTTTTGTGCCATTATGATGGCACATGTTTTGTTTCCCGTAGCTTATAAACAGCAACAGCTGAAATGAGTGCACAGATCACTAGCACTAGGACTAAACTCATAGCCGAATGCGTTGCTTTGAACAATAATGTTGCTACTAACGGTAGCATGCCACCAAAAACACTGGCGGCCAGTGCGTAAGCAAAGGCTACTACGCTAAAACGCATATATACTGGCACAATTTCTACCATAGCGACCGAGGCGGTACCAAAGTAAGCTGCGGCAAATAATGTCATGGTAATTTGTCCTAGCATCGCTTTAGCGAAATTCTGTTGTTGTAGTAACCAAAAATACGGTCATATCCATATAATTGCACCGATAATCGCGAAAGTCATAACCGGACGACGACCGATGTGATCACTCCATTTTCCCATCCATGGTAACAATAAACACTAATAGTACAATAGAAACCATCGTGATACTTAATGCTTGCTTACGTGTATAGTCTAACATATCGCTCATGTAAACCACATTAAAAACATAGATCAAATAGGTGAGTACGGTACCAAAGATGACTAGGCCGACAATAGTGCCCACCGGTCGTCGATACTTTCTAAATTCACGGTAATAATCGAATTGACTTTCTGGAGTACGGAAACGGCTGCGAAACAGTGGCGTTTCACTCAGCTGACGACGTGCCCACCAACCCACAATCCCGATCAATAGGCCGAGGAAAAACGGTAGCCGCCAGGCCCAATTAACTACAACGACATCACCAAAGTAATGGTAGGTCAACCAGGCAACTAACGAAGCCAATAACAGGCCTAAATTTGCGCCAGCATATGCAAAACTACCATAGAAACCACGTTTAGTCTCTGGTGCATACTCGACCAGAAAAATCGTCGAGCCTGTCAATTCGCCACCACAAGAAAAACCCTGACATATCCGCAGAATTAAAAATAATAATGATGCCCATACACCAATGCTCTGATATGTCGGTAATAATCCCAGAGCAAACGTGCTTAGGGCCATTAACCAAATTGAGGTGATTAATGCTGGTTTGCGACCAAGTGTGTCGCCTATCCGGCCGAAAAATAGCGCACCTAGCGGACGGGCAAGATAACCAATAAAGAAAATAGCAAAGGCACTCGCGATACTCGCGAGCTTGTCTGCTTGAGGAAAGAAATTTTTACCAACCGCAGTGGAGAAATAACCATAAACCACCAAGTCGTAGATTTCTAAGGCATTTCCGATAGTCGCGGCAATAAGAATTTTAAACTTGTTCATCAATAACTTACTACGCCTTATCGCAGATATTGTCAAGAGAAAAGGTGCATCGTGTTGTGTCATATAGCTAGGTAGTCGTAAGGGATTAGATATTTTAGTATAGGTTTTATTAATCGTTACTAGCCAATAAATCCTAAAAAAGCTATAATCTTTGCGCATACCCACACTACCTTTCGGGTATGGGTATTCAGCTGAAGGAGGATGCCCATGCGTATTAAAGAAAGAGCCCTAACATTTGATGATGTGTTGTTATTACC
>CAYWDC010000059.1:0-5294 GCA_964456955.1 uncultured Gammaproteobacteria bacterium
GTCCCACTAAAAGCAATGATTGAACAAGCACTTGCGCAAAATGATCAACGACAGTTGCATCTTTATTGGGGTGCACAAAATGCAGACGCCTTATATTTAAGTGAACAAATGCAAACGTTTGCTAAAGTACATGATAACTTCACTTTTACTTCTGTCGTTAACAACGCTGATGTGGATTGGCCAGGTGCAAGGGGCTTAGTCCATGAAGTCGTGGCACAACAGCATGACGATTTTAGCAGCTACCAAGTCTATGCCAGTGGACCGCACAAAATGGTTTATGCAGCATTGGATGCCTTTACCGCTAAAGGACTAAAGCCACAGTTAATGTTTTCCGACACATTTGCATATGCACCCCGAGAAAGGCAGAAAAAATAGTTGCAATAAAGCAATACACTGTTTTCGTTGTCTTGCTATTATTACTTGTGAGTACCAACTGCGCCATTACTTGTGAAACGCGCTAATATCAACAATTAGCACAAGCGACGATGCGTCATGGGAAAACTGCTACTTGACAGGTAAGTTAACGGTTAAATTGGCCTTGCGTGATATCCTGGTAGTACGGCACTATGATGTTTTTCCATACTAGTGGATTATTTACGCTTCATTGCTTCAAAAAATTCAACATTAGTTTTGCTACGTTGCAATCGCTCTAGCAAAAATTCGCTGGCAACCAAATCATCCATTGGATGTAATAATTTGCGCAAAATCCAAACTTTTTGTAATTCACCTGGTTGCATCAATTTTTCTTCACGACGCGTGCCAGAACGATTCAGATTAATCGCTGGATAAATAGGCTTTTCAGCGATTTGTCTATCGAGGGGGACCTCCATGTTACCAGTGCCTTTAAATTCTTCGTAGATTACATCATCCATCTTCGAACCGGTATCGATCAATGCTGTTGCCAAGATTGTTAAGCTACCGCCTTCTTCCGCCTTACGTGCGGCACCAAAGAACCGTTTCGGCTGTTGCAAAGCGTGTGCATCGACACCACCTGTCAAGACCTTTCCTGACGATGGAATTACGGTATTATAAGCACGCGCTAAACGTGTGATAGAATCTAACAAAATAATGACATCTTTTTTATGCTCGACCAAACGTTTTGCTTTTTCTAGTACCATTTCAGCAACTTGCACGTGTCGCGTTGCTGGTTCATCGAAAGTACTGGCAACCACTTCACCGCGCACTGAACGCTGCATTTCTGTCACTTCTTCTGGTCGTTCACCAATAAGTAATACGATGAGTACACACTCTGAATAGTTAGCGGTGATCGATTGTGCGATATTTTGCAGCATCATGGTCTTACCAGTTTTTGGTGGAGCGACGATCATACCACGCTGTCCTTTACCTACAGGCGAAACTAAATCAATCACTCGCGCGGTAATATCTTCGGTACTACCGTTGCCTCGCTCCATGGCAAGACGCTCTTCGGGAAACAATGGCGTTAAGTTTTCAAAGAGAATTTTGTGACGAGTCGCCTCAGGGGTATCGTGATTAATACTATCGACCTTCAATAGCGCGAAATAACGCTCGCTATCTTTCGGTGGACGAATCTTACCGGCAACCGTATCACCAGTACGCAAGTTGAAACGGCGAATCTGACTTGGTGAAACATAAATGTCATCGGGGCCAGCTAAATAAGAACTATCGGCAGAACGCAAGAAACCAAAACCATCTTGCAATATTTCTAGCACTCCATCACCATAAATATCGTCACCTTTTTTGGCAATAGCCTTTAGAATACCAAACACTAAGTCTTGCTTGCGTGCTCGGCCAACGTTTTCGACGCCGACTTTCTCAGCAATTTTAGTCAGCTCGTTAATTGGCTTTTGTTTCAGATCAGAAAAATTCATACCTTGTAGCTTTTTATATGACTAGGTAATGAGCTTCTGCACGAGTACCATTAAGTTAAGTGACTAATGCTTCGCTCTACAATATTCGATTCGTGTGATCAAATTTAAATTTTTGGACTTTAAGATGGATGTGTGACTATATCGCATTGTTTTTATAAATACAAGTTTTTTTCAAAAAATTTATACCAGGGTTCACTGTTATTGTACAAGGCGTAATACCTATATCAAATATTCGTTTCAATAAAGGTTTGGAGATCGGATTCGCTGCCCGAACCAACTTTTGTACCGACAACCGTGCCTGCTTTAAAAATTAATAAAGTTGGAATGCCGCGCACATTATATTTCTTAGCATTTTCAGGATGATCATCAACATTTAATTTAACCACCGTTAAGCGGTCGGCATATTCAGACGCTATCCTTTCCAATATGGGGGTCAATGCCTTGCACGGTGCACACCACGGTGCCCAGAAATCGACCAGCACTGGCTTGCTAGATTGCAGTACCTGATGCTCAAAGTTGCTATCGCTAACTTCTTTTACCGCTTCGCTCATACTATCCTCTTTTTTCCTTTAATATATTTGAATAGAGTCTATTTCACCCTAATTTAAGCTAAATTGCAAGATAAAACTATGATAAGATGAGAATTTCTGTTATGACACTAATCATAATCTGCCATTATAACCATGCACATCACCTCATCCCAGAGGAAATAACTTGAGTGTTGCATTCGCTTGTCGCCGTTGGCTTAAACCCCGCTTTTATCATCATTACAGCGAGCTGCGCGCTATTAACGCATATTAGCTCAACCCGCCATCAATGAAAAAATTGCCTAACAATTTAGCACACCTCATTAAACCACTCAGCGACCGTTGCGCAATAGCATGCATGACCTTAGAGCAAACGCTCCAATGGCTGGTACCAAAATTTGGCAGGAGACAAAAAACTCAACGAGCACCACATTATGATTAAGCCCCTAAAGAATAAAGGCTATCGACTACGAGAACCCTTGGTGCTGTTAAATAGAAACTGCATAAAGAAATCCATGCAAAATAACATCAGAGTCGACGTTCTACAAACCATAAGCTCTACCATGGATTATTTTACAGCCGATAGTACAGACAAACACATTAAAGCCTGCTTTGCAGAAGTGCAAACTGCCGGCAGGGGGCGTTTTCATCGCCATTGGCATGCACCTTTCGCACAAAATATCAATCTATCGCTATGGTATCCATTGGCAAAAGACGTTAGCGAATTAGCCGGTTTGAGCATTGCTGTGGGCCTGAGTGTTTGCCAAACACTGAAAAAATATGTCTTGCGTAAACCACTAAAACTCAAATGGCCCAACGACCTTATCTATAACAATAAAAAACTAGGGGGTATCTTGATCGAGTTTCAAGCCACAAATAATGGTTGGTGTAATGCCAACATCGGTATTGGTATCAATGTTAATCTACTCACCAACAAACAGATCACATCATCATGGACCTCCCTACGTAAAGTAACAGGAAACTACATCGATCGTAATCGCTTGAGTGCACAATTACTCGATGATTTGCTCGATAATATCAACACCTTCGCGACAATCGGTATGGTACCTTTTTCTAAACTCTGGAAACGTTATGATTATTTGTGCGGCAAATATGTTACGGTAAGTCATATTAATGGCAAAATTAGCGGTACCGTGCGCGGCATAAGCGAACAAGGACACTTATTATTACAACAAAGAAACGGCGCGACTATCACCTGTTCATCCGGCGATGCGACTATAGTAAAGCCTCGTCAATAAATCGATAACGATGCCATCTATAACTTTCGCACCGTTTGGGGATAGCTACCTTCTAGTTTCTAGCACTTAGTCGCTAGACTGGTGCCGAGAAGAGGAGTCGAACCTCCGACCTACTGATTACGAATCAGTTGCTCTACCAACTGAGCTATCCCGGCATGGTTAACCACACTAGTATTGTTTTTGCTCAATCGCTATTGATATATTAAAAGCCATAGATTTAAGGCAATTATCTAAAAAATCGCCATTTTCGATAGTAAATTTTCTGTGGGTTGATAGTATATCTAATATAATGATAGTATAGATTTGTTATGCCATATGTTAACTTGGATACAAAGATAGAACAAATAGCAGCGCTTAACTCAACTTTTGCTGCTATGCGAGTTGAATTCCATGCAAAGCAGAATCAAGTAAGTGGAAACATCATTGCCGTTACTTATATTCTTGAGACACAAGCAAGAACAGTTAACAAGGTTAAACAAAAACTAACAAAATATAATATACCATATACATTTAGAAGCAGTTTTAGTTTTGCATCTAATAACAGAACATGCAAAATCACTATAAACAACATAAATCGTGCAGATATTGCTGCCAGAATAATACAGCTTTTTAAAGGAACGCAGGTTCTTTTCCATAGTAATGATAGCAATTCCTGCCCACCTATTTTTGATCCTAAGAAACCTATTAGTTTTGCAAATAACGACAAGAAGAAACAGGGTATTTACCAAATTACCATAAAAAAAACCACCAGACAAAATCAGATCAGCTTTTATGATAAATTAAACCATATAGCTCTGCGGAATGTAAAAAGTTTATACAGCAAAAGATGCTACTGGCTTCCTTGGCAAAGTGGGGATATCACCGCTATAACCCTTCCACAATATGATGGTGCGTGGTTTTTTACATCCCCTTTAAATGGTTGCGAAATGGCTTTGTTGAAACAGTCAAATAACTCATTATATGTTGCACATGTCGCCAGTGACGCGGGAAGTCCTGAATATGATTGGACAGATGCAAGCTTCGTTAAAAAATTCAATTCCCCAGATTGGGAAAAAAACTTGCCGCAACAACAAAGACAATATAGGACAGAGGCTTTAAAAAAGATCCTGGGTCATAATGTTTTTTCTAAGTTAAAACGCTTCGAACCAACAGAAGTAAAAAATTGCGCCATCCAGAACCTACAATATCGTAGAAAAGTTGATAATGAATGCGTAAGTACCATTTTTTATGGAGAAAACCAGAATGGGACATGGATTTTCTATGCACAAACACTTAGAGGGAAAACTGAAGAAGAGGTAGCAACAAATCGGCGCATTAATTTCTGGTCTTGGCATTAACACTTAAGTTAGATAAAATCTTTTTCCCTTAGTTTACTCAGATAGCTGTACCAGTTTAAGCACTGTGATAAAGCATCGATCGGCAGTTTGCGATCAACTCAAAGATGAATGATAGTACTTAGATATAGTGTTATTAAATAAAAAAACCATTTTTTGTTATAGCAAAAATACTGCAGGTGTTATAATAGTCAATTGGATTGTTGAAATTACTAATTTTTTCTTGAGTTCTTTTATTTTTTCGAGTTCATCTCAATATAAAATTTCTTGTTCTTCAATCATATTACGCCTTTTCAACTTAAACTGGTTAAACTAATTAAACAC
>CAYWDC010000060.1:0-5284 GCA_964456955.1 uncultured Gammaproteobacteria bacterium
ACAATTAGCTAAATTATCTGGCATTGCTGTTGGCACCATTCAAAAAATGGTCACGAATCCCAATTGCAATCCAACGATTGCTTCTATCGTCGTCATTGCCAAAGTATTAGCTGTCCCCGTTAGTTTTTTAATCGGCGAAAATAATAATCCATCACATCAACAAAACCTAGCTATTCCTATTTTCCAATGGCACCAATTAGAACAACAAATTTTGCGACGATTAGAAAAAACCATCGATCAAAGATGTGATCATCTTGCGACTATTGATAATATCTCAGAGCAAGGCTTTGCCCTAAAGATGAGAGGCAATTCGATGTTGCCGATGTTTCCTGAAAAGACCATGCTCATTTTTGACCCGCAAGAAATCCATTACGATGGCGCCTATGTACTGGTGTTCCTCAGTGAACGTAATACCTATTTATTTCGTGAATTAGTTGTTGATGAACCTGATCGATTTATTAAATCAACAAACCCCCTATTACGGGAAAAACTGACCCAATTAACCGATAGAGATAAGATCATAGCAACATTAGTGCAAGCTCAGCATGATTATTAAGATGAAGACTTAACAATGGCAAGCAAAATAACCAATGATTAATGTATTTAAATGGAAAAATAACATAACACGTTATCCCATGAGAATTATCAACATCGATGGCACCCCTGAAGCAAAAAATGTGACTATTTTTTATCAAATATCAGGAAAATCAACAGTATCCACAGATACGCCTGAGAATTTAATTCTTGAACTCGGTGGTCTTGAGGGATTCTCCGCACACGATTCTAAGTTAATTTACGAATTATTTATTACCCAAACAAATGCACCAAAATATCGTATAAAAGCGATGCATTTTTCCCTAGAGCATGAATGTTTCGAGATAGAAGATGTTGTTAACCAACGCATCATGCAATTATCAGCACAAGAGGCTTTGCTGTTAGAAACTGCCGGCAATAATTTTAGCCGACAAAATATCGTAGCACTGCAATATGCAGCGTTGAAAGCAAAAAACCAACGGGAACAAAAAGCAATACAGTATTTAAAACGAAAAGCGCAAATACATGTCATTAAACATCCTTAATCACTGCCACTATCAAACAGGTTATGATTCCTCACTATTACGAGGTAAAGATGATCCATCAACACCCAGACCCTGGGATTTATGGCAACTGATTCAATCTCATGGTAATAAAAATAGTATCCTACTAGATATAGGATGCGGTTCTGCCTTTAAACTCATTCCCCTTGCTCGTTATTTTAAAGCGATTATTGCTGTTGAACCCAGTGATGAAATGCGCGCTCTAGCAAAAAAAAGCTTCGCAACAACAATATCCATAATATCACCATCAAGGCAGGAATCGCTGCAAACTTGCCTATTCCTAATCATAGTATTGATATTGTTACCGTCATGCTTGCCCGTTGGGATGCCGGCGAGATATATCGCGTATTGAAAAAAAATGGCATCGCTATTCTCGAATATGTTGGCTGCGAAGATAAAAAATCATTTAAACGGTTTTTTGGCAAAGATACACTGGGTTGGCGTGGCCAATTTCTTGAGCATGAGCCTGAAGCATTTCTGGCCACCTGCAAGCAAGCATTTTTGCCCTATTTTGGTCAAGTAAGACTACAAAATGGTCATTGGCGAACGTTTTACACTCGGAAGGGGGTTGAGATGCTATTGCAATATACCCCAACTATCCGTCATTATAATTACCATGCAGATCAAGAAAGCTTGGAAAAAGCCATCAACGCCTGTACAAAAAATGGCCGCATTTGTCTGGCACAAAATAGAGTTTTATTGTATGCGCAACATCCTAAATCACTTTAAATTTCACAGTGTTGAGAAAGCAAATCGTCTGAACCGTCATCCGATCTTTTGTTATGATTTTATCATCGGGTTAGCGATGCTGATGCTAATGACCAATGTGCTAACGTTACTCAGCATCCATAAACCGTTACTCTTATTTGGGTTAACTTGCTATAGCTTTGTATTATTATTCCCCATTGGGTTAACCTTAAGTAGCATCATGGCCAGTGTTTATGGCTTTGCCATTGCAAGAAACATATTGTGGTGGTTATCGTCATTCCTGTTACTGTTTGGTTTTTTAACTACAGTCGTCGACTACATACCCGCATCTGCACCTGCATTTCTTCAAAATGAAGGTGCTTTTTCTTATGTCTTTCATGATACGCTGTTAATAGCACTATGCTATGCCATATTAATATTTGTTACTTATTCCTTGCACTATGGGTTGCTTGTTCATCTAAAAGGCAGAGTTAGCCAAAAATATCCAGCTTTTGGTGAGCTATCGGCTGCATGCGTGACCCACCTTATTGCTTTCATGTCTTTCTATCTGCTGTGTACATTTTTGCCAATCCTTGCTATCCATCCCCCCTGGTTACGTTTATTACTCATGCAATTAGTGATTGGTGTCCTATTGTGGTTTATCGCACAGATTGTTATACCGTGGTTACAAAAGAAAGAAGCGATAGGAACTGTAGAGGCAACTAAACATTATCATTGGTTTAAATGCGCCATTGTCGAAAAAAAACTGTTGCGACAACTACGGGTTATTAACAATACATCGAACCGTCACCTTCCCCTTTTTCGTTACAATTATTTATTAGGATTAGTGATGGCCTATATGTTTTTCATGTTGCTATCGGGTATGCTGGTATTTCGTCTTGCCGATCTGCATTTTTTAGTTCTCCCCATCGGCATCTTTCTGCCGCCACTGATCTATAGTACCAGTAATATCACCACTGAGGTTTACGGCTATGCAGTGGCAAGAAATATGATGTGGTGGTTTATTATGACGAGTGCCGTTTTTACATTGCTGAGTGCCTTGCTCGCAGCGATTCCATCGACACCGAATTTCCAGCACAACAGAGGCTATCAGCTGATGCTCGGCAGTATGCCAGTGGTATTTATTGCTGGCATATTGGGTACCATTGGTGGCATCACTGTTAATAATGCTGTTGTTTCTAAACTAAAAAAGAAGTTTGCTGGATACCATTATTGGCTTCGTGCCATTCTTTCAACCGCCGGTGGAGAGGTGGTTTATAATTGTATTGCTTATCCGATTATGTATTTTAGTAAAATGAATCTACATCATTTCTTACTGGTATTTTTCTCCGTTTCCCTGTTTAAGCTCGCAGCCACGGCGATTATATGGCCGACGGAGTGTTATATCGCGAGCAGATTAAAACTTGGAGAAAAAGTGAATGTCTTTGATTATGATGTCAATTACCGTATTTTTCGCTTCTCAACGAAACAACCAAAAATAGCTAATCAATAACATATTGTTATTGAGTGTTAAAAAACAGTTTTAAATTTGCATATAAGATCGTATAGAAATTCGATGCTGGCGATTTTGTGATTGCTATATCAGGTTCAGATATAGCTTCTGCCTGATTCCCAAATGAATGCGTGCTTGTAGTAGGAAAAAATATTGAGCCAAAAAATAATGATTATGTTTTGATTTATAGATCATCTTAACAAGCAAAGGCAAAGTCCTGTAAGTAGTCCTGATAATGGAGTCGCTATTCCCCTCTTTTTAACTTGCGTAAAGAGACAGTTAGTGTTTATTATGTTTTCATTAGTTTAACCATCGAAAGAAGCACAATCGATAGCAACTTCCTGCTGTACAGCAGAAAATTCATTAAACACCTTTTCATTCGTAGCCCTATATCAACTGATAACGCGATGCTTGTTCGCTTGACCGCATCATTAATGTTCGACCAGAGCGCATCTCGTGATAACGAAATTTTCTTCAAACAATATGGTGTTTTTATATTTAAAATAAGGACGTAAAGCTAATCTACGCATAGTAGCTAGGATTATATAAAAAGTAAGAAGTTTTTGGCTATTAAGTAGTTTATATTACTGTTAAAATACTTTTGCATCTCAGGGTTTCCAGACTATTTTATTGCTACCTTATCTTATTATATAAAGAACTACATATCTCTGATATAAACTTAATATCTTAATGGCATTATATTTACAGTCACGCCGCAGAAAAGGAATAATTTAAATATTCTTTATATTTTTGGTTTATAAAAGATCAAATAAATAAGGTTAAAAGCCTTCTCAGCCTGTACGCAAAACGGCAACATTTGCCTGAGGCAAAATCGATACTTATTTATATGCGCAATATCCTAAACCACTTTAAGTTTCACGGTGTTAAGCAACAGAATCGCCTACACCGTTGGTCTTATTTGGACTAATAGGCTATAGCTTTTCATTATTTTTTACCATTGGCTTAACATTCAATAGTATCATGGCGAGTATTTACGGCCATGCTTCAGCAAGAAATATGGCGTGGTATTTATTATTATTAACAGTGCAGTTTTTACGTTGTTGAGTGCATTACTTGCAGTAACACCTCATTTTCAACACAACAGAGGCTATTAGCTTATGTTGGTAATATGCCAGTGTTATTCCTTGCTGGCGACTAGATACCCTTGGTGATATCACTTTAAGCAGATATTTTTGCTTTTGCCAATAATCAAAATTTGGGAAAAAGGTAACGCCAAAACCAAATGACTGTGCTAATAGCCTGATGGCCATCACTGAGTGGCGCCGATGAAACCACTAAATTTGCCCAACCGATGTCACAATAAAACTAATAGTACGATTGACGGAATATTAATAATCGTGAGTTGCTATGCAGCCAAAGTGTTATCAATTAGTTGGTTTAGTAAATAATAAGATTTTTTCTCTAAACAACTTGCTACAACACCTTAGCACTTTTTCCAAGACTCACATCAGTTACTCCGGCGTAGCTGTTGATGTTTTAGTATCCCCATCATTGGATTTAAGTGCTTTGCTCAATGCTTGCTCAACGTGTTGTGCTGTCATTTGTTCACCGCTATCTCCGGCATTTTTTTCGCTAGCTAAACGTTGTCGCTGTACTTCATGGTGATGCGCCATACCGGTGCCAGCAGGAATCAAACGCCCCACCATAACGTTTTCTTTTAAACCACGCAAATGATCCGTTTTACCGGTAACTGCCGCTTCAGTAAGTACGCGGGTCGTTTCTTGAAAAGAGGAAGCGGACAAAAATGATTCTGTTGCTAATGATGCTTTAGTAATACCTAGTAAAATGCGTTCATAAGTTGCCGGTAATTTATCCTCTAGGAGGGCGGCATCGTTGACGTTGAGCACTTTAGCAAACTCGGTTTGCTCACCTTTGATGAAATGAGTGTCACCGGACGTTACGATAATGACTTTACGCAACATTTGCCTTACTATCACTTCAATATGCTTATCATTGATCCTCACAC
>CAYWDC010000061.1:0-5189 GCA_964456955.1 uncultured Gammaproteobacteria bacterium
ATCGTTGCAATATTTTTTCTGCTTCTTCAATCTTGCCGGCACAAATAAGTTGCCCAACATCACCTTGTTGTCCACCCGAAAGCATAATTAAGCCATCGGTGAAATTATTGATCCACTGGCGTTCAATTAATGGCTCCCCCGAAGTTTGTCCTTCTAAATACGCACGTGAAATGAGTTTTGTAAGATTTTGATAACCTTGCTTGTTCTTACATAGGAGAATAGCTCGATAGGGATATTTGTGATCGTATACATTCTGCATCCATACCTCTACACCAATAATAGGCTTAATACCAAACTTTACTGCAGCCTGATAAAATTTAACCAGTGCAAATAAATTAAGATGATCAGTAATTGCGACCGCAGGCATATTCGCTGCCACGCAAGCTTCAAGTAACTGCGTGATACGAATGGTACTATCAAGTAGTGAAAACTCGGTATGCAGGTTAAGATGGATAAATTTAGCGTTCATTAATTAATAACCTAGTTTCAATTAGTGCAAATCTGTTGCAATACAGCACGTACAGGTGCAAAAGAGCGACGATGTAATGGTGTCACTCCATGCACTGTCAAAGCAGTTAAATGTTGTCGCGTGGCATAACCCATATGACGATTAAAGCCATATTCAGGATAAATCTTGTGCCAACTGAGCATTTCGCAATCACGTGTCACTTTAGCAATGATCGATGCCGCACTAATCGATAAGACTTTTTCATCCCCTTTTACAATCGCTTCTGCAGTGCAGGCTATTTTAGGGTAAAACTTGCCATCAAACTGTGCCTTATGTGGTTTTATATCCAGGGCAACAACAGCACGCTGCATCGCTAATAAACTGGCATAATGGATGTTAAGCGTATCGATTTCTTTGACTTCAGCGCGTCCTACTGCCCAGGAAATCGCGTGTTGTTTTATTTGTAGACACAGAGTTTGTCTGCGTTGCGGCGTTAATTTTTTGGAATCATACAAACCAGAAACATTATGTTGTTGATGAAGAATCACGGCAGCAGCTACTACCGGACCAGCTAGCGATCCGCGCCCCACTTCATCCACACCAGCAATTAACCTGATTTGATTCATGTTTCTTTTTCCATAACACTAACGAAATAATGGCGCTGTGCGGGAGAATTTTCTTGGCAAAATTAATTATAGCGTTATTCAGTTATGCTTGTAAAAAATTATTACGTTCTTGATTGTGGCAGTGATAAATGCGATCATAGGAAAATGAAAAAATTATACTGCGCGGTAATTGGGGTAGGCTATTTAGGTAAGTTTCACGCGGAAAAATATGCAGCTTTAGATACCACTGAATTAGTGGCAGTTGTCGACATCGATGTAAAGCGGGCCCAAGAAATCGCTGCCCCACTTGCCTGTGATGTATTAAATGATTATCAGCAGCTAGTTGGTAAAGTCGATATAGTTAGCATTGCTACTCCGACAAAAACGCATTTTGCTATTGCCACTTTCTGCCTGAAAAATAATATTCATGTATTGTTAGAAAAACCAATGACCACAACTGTCGCCGAAGCCGATGCATTGATCATGCTAGCGGCAAAAAACAACCTGGTGCTGCAAATTGGACATTTGGAACGCTTCAACAGTGCCATTATTGCCCTAGAAAATATTCTCGATACCCCTAAATTTATTGAATCCTATCGTATTGCCCCTTTTACACCACGTGGCAGTGATATTAATGTGGTACTGGATCTGATGATTCATGACATTGACCTATTGCAGTATTTAGTCGGTACAGAAATCCACACGGTGGTTGCGAATGGTGCGCCAATATTATCGTCGCAAATCGACATTGCCAACGCACGGATTGAATTTAAGAATGGCACAGTAGCAAACGTTACCGCTAGTCGTGTCGGTAGCAAAAAAGAACGTATGATGCGGATCTTTCAAGAAGATGCCTATATTGCAGCAGATCTACATGGCAAGAGTTGCCGTATATATCGTAAAAACAGTAAAGAAACGTTTCCTGAGGTTCCTAACATCACAATAGAAACGCTTGCATTACCGCAAGGTGATGCTATAAAAGAAGAAATTACAGCTTTTATCAACACCATTATCGACGATAAACCTGTTATTGTTTCTGGTCAAGATGGTAAAAAGGCATTACAAACTGCCGCCCAAATCATTGCCTGCATAAGAGTCTGACATGTCGATACCGATGGTTGATTTACATCAACAATATCAAACACTAAAAGAAGAAATTGAACCGGTAGTCTTAGATACATTGAGCGAAGCAGATTATATTATGGGAGAGAACGTAAAAGCGTTCGAACACGAAGTTGCCAATTATCTTGACGTAAAATATGCATTAGGGGTCGCATCCGGCACTGATGCCTTACATTTAGCCCTACGTGCTTGTGGTGTTCAGCCTAACGATGAAGTCATTACCCCAGCATTTACCTTTATCAGCACCATAGAAGCAATTTTATATTGTGGGGCAACGCCTATATTTGTTGATATCGATAGTAATAATTTCCATCTTGATTTATCCCAATTAGCAACACTGATCACACCGAAAACCAAGGCGATTTTACCAGTGCATTTGTATGGTAATCCTGTGAATATGCCGGCTTTAATGAGTCTAGCAAATCAATACCAATTACTAGTAATTGAAGATGCAGCACAATCATTCGGGGCGACCTGGAACGGACAACAAACAGGTAGTTTCGGTACTGTTGGCTGCTTTAGTTTTTATCCCAGTAAAAATTTGTCTGCTTTTGGTGATGGCGGGATGATTGTGACCAATTCTGAAAAGATTTATGCAGACCTTATTGCTTTGCGCAATCATGGCAGCTATACCCGTTATCACCATGAAAAATTGGGCTATAATAGCCGCCTAGATGAAATTCAAGCAGCTATTTTGCGTATCAAATTGAAATATATTAATTGTTTTAACGAAAAACGTTATTCAGCAGCACAATATTATTCACAGCTACTTAACGGTAAGGTTGAAACGCCGCAGGAAAGCAAGACAGCCAAACATATTTATCATCAGTATACGATTCTGCACCGCAAACGTGATGCTATTCAAGCAGCACTGCAGCAAGAAGAAATCGCCTCGATGATTTATTACCCTATTCCTCTGCATCAGCAAATATTATTTAACAATAAATATGCGAACTTAAGCTTACCCAATACCAAGATTGTAAGTCAACGCTGTTTATCATTACCGATGTTTCCTGAATTAACTACAGCACAAATTGAAAAAGTTTGTGCTGTAATTCATACAGCAATTGTATGAGACACAAAACTATCATGCTCGTTGCTGGCGAAGCTTCCGGCGATCAACATGGTGCTGAAGTCGCCAAGGCACTATTACAACAATGCCCCGAACTCACCCTTTTTGGTATCGGTGGTAAAGCAATGCGTAGCGCTACTGTACAAACATTCATCGATATTAATGAACTAGCGGTAATGGGTTTTGTTGAGGTCATTAAACACTTACCGCGCATCTTAAAAATATTTAGGCAAACAAAAAAAATACTGGCCACACAGAAACCTGACCTGCTAATCTTAATTGATTATCCTGGCTTTAATTTGCGTTTAGCAAAGGTAGCGAAAAGATTAGCAATTCCCATACTATTCTATATCAGTCCCCAAGTATGGGCGTGGCGAGAACGACGTATTAAAAAGATTGTCAATGTTGTCGATCATATGGCAGTAATTTTCCCCTTCGAAAAAACACTTTATGCTGGATATAATATCAATGTTACCTATGTGGGACATCCGTTAATCGAAAAAATCCGCGAAGTGGCAAATTTACCAGAAGCCCGTGCGCAACTCGAATTAGACTTAAACGACAAAGTAGTCACCATACTCCCTGGAAGTCGACAAAGCGAGATCAAACGTCTATTACCAATATTGCTGAAAACAGTAATAAGACTACGCCAACAAACGGCATCTCTTAAATTCCTACTCGTAGTGGCTCCTACGATTGATATTACTCAGATAAAATCTTTGCTAGTAGACTATCAGGCTGATGTAGAGCTGATTACGACACATTCAATGACAGCTATTAGTGCTGCGGATATCGTACTAACCTCATCGGGAACAGCCACTCTACAAACGGCATTACTCCATAAACCAATGGTTGTCGTTTATAAAATGCATCCATTAACTGCTGCTCTGGCTCGACGCCTGATTAAAATACCCTATATTAGTCTTTGTAATATCGTTGCTGGAAAAAGAATCGTAGTTGAGTTATTACAACAACAGGTCACCGTTGTTAACCTAGTACAAGAAAGCCATCGGCTATTAGATGACAAAAATTATTATACAAATATAAAAAACCAATTAGCTACCATTAATGGCAAACTTGGCCAGGCCAATGCTGCCACCAATGTGGCAGGTATTGCCTTAAAGATGTTAGCAAAACCAACCATTACTTCATCAATTAGTTAGAATTAGTTGTGCACAGAAACATATTTTCCTATGAAATTTTACCGAATGTAGTATTAGCAACTACTACATGCACCAACAACTTTGTGCATTATGCTGCCATTTTTACGCTCATTTTGTTAATTAATTTTTCTTATCGTACGATACCTCGGTCCGCACGTTCGATAGCGGTGAGAAAACATTGCACTTCAGTACATTCCTTTGCAAGCGGTGCTAATTGTATTTTTGCTTTCTCAAGCGTGAGTGCCTGGCAAAAAATTATTTTATAGGCTTGTTGTAATTTTTTTACTGTTTCTTTGCTAAATCCATAACGCCGTAACCCGACGCGATTTAAACCATAGGTTTTCGCTTGATTTCCTGAGACCAGTAAATAAGGGAGAATATCTTTTACCACCATGGCCCCTCGGGCAACATAGCTATAACTTCCGACATTGCAAAATTGATGTATAGCACAAAACGCACCGATATTCGCATAATCATCGACGATAATATGGCCAGCTAAAGTGGCATTATTAGCAAAAATAGTATGGTTACCGATAGCACAATCGTGCGCAACATGCGCATATGCCATAAAAAAATTATGATCACCAATATGGGTAACAAAATCCTGTTTTGCAGTGCCACGACTAATAGTGACGCAAGGATGAAAGACATTATTATTGCCGACAACAAGATAACTTTTCTTTTCATCAGCAAAACTTAAATCTTGTGGATCAGTACCAACCGAGGCAAACTGATAGATTTTATTATTTGTCCCTAAAATTGAGTTTCTAATTTAGACT
>CAYWDC010000062.1:0-5154 GCA_964456955.1 uncultured Gammaproteobacteria bacterium
AGCGATCAGTTCATCATTATAGGGTAAAACAGCTGTGTCAAGCGTCACGTGATCGGCCAGATAAAGCTTATAAGCCCACGTTCCTTTAATCAGGTGAAACAACGCAACTAACGCTTGCAAAAAATTCTTGCGGCATAACAGGAATAACGCACGGCGTAACGAATCGGTTCTGATTAAGGTCCCATCCAGATCAACACACAACGGCCGATGCCTTGCATTAGACTGATTAGACATCAAGTAAGCACCGATTGCAGCGACTATTTTTTCTCATTTGGTAATTGCTCATAGCGTTGACTTGAACTTTCTTTGCCCGCTCGTCATAAGCGAAGCTTAACAACGTTATTTTACATCAGCGTGTAAATTTTTTCAGCCAGTTGGCCGCGGTATCAAACGAACGATAGCAAGTCAAATCGGTATTCAGTGGGGTAATCGACACCTTATTATGCTTAACGGCATGAAAATCTGTACCAATGCCGGCATCATTTTCATCACCAAAATCACCGATCCAATAGATTGTCCGGCCACGAGGATCTTTTTGTTCCACTGCCGATTCAGCAGAGTGACGCGAGCCTAAGCGCGTGACTTCATAGCCCTTGATGTCTTCGATCAATGCATCCGGCACATTGATATTCAGGGTGGCCACTTGCTGCAGTAAATGATCTTGCAAGTGGTGAATTACACGACGGGTAACAACGGCTGCAGTTTCATGGTGTCTGCTATCTTTAGCCAGCGAAACGGCAATTGATGGCAAACCGAGAAACCGCGCTTCTAATGCCGCACCAACTGTACCAGAGTAAATAACATCGTCACCTAAATTAAAACCAACATTAATGCCAGAAACAACCATATCGGGCGTCTTGTCCAACAAACCCATGACGGCCAGGTGCACACAATCGGTCGGTGTTCCCTGAACACTAATGACATCTTCGGCAAGATGTGTTACATAAACTGGGCGACTCAACGTTACTGAGTGACTGGCGCCGCTGCGATCACGATCTGGCGCGACAATAATCACCTCGGCCACTTCGCGCAATGCCTCTGCAAGCACCTGAATACCTGGCGAGTTAACGCCGTCATCATTGGTAACTAAAATTCTCATTGTTTTTCTTCCCTATTTAGCTGCTTAGCTGCTTAGCTGCTGCTATTTTTAGTGCTGGCGCAAACCAAGGTGTATAATATTGTGTATTATTGCATATATCCTGTTGTAAATCGTTTAAATTGATCCATCTTATCTCCATAATTTCTTCTGGATGCGGTGTGATGACTTCACCTACATACTCACCGATAAAAACATGGTCCATTTCATTTTCGCTTAAACCATTGGTAAATTCAGCACGATAATGGAACACACCCATTTCGTTTAATGCTATCCTCATACCCATTTCCTCTTGCAAACGACGCTCAGCGGCAACAGCTGTTGCTTCACCTGGTCGCGGATGTCCACAACACGCATTACTCCACAAACCACCACAATGGTATTTATTGGGGTGACGTTGCTGCAACAACACGTTCACTGTTTCTGCACGCTTATCAAAAATAAACACCGAGAAAGCACGATGACATAACGCCTGCTGATGCGCACGTAATTTTTCTTCTACAGCTAATGGACGATCTTGCCGATCAACGAGGATGACTTTTTCGCTCATGCTACCATCTCAACAAATGGCTTAACTAACTCAACACCAGGAAATGCCGAACATACATCATCACTATCTTGTTGCAAAAAAAGCAATTTCAAATTTGCTCCGGCGTCTTGCGTAAAAAATACATTCAATCCTTGTGCACGCTGTTGCCAAACGTCTTGCATCGCGGTAATGGTTGTCGCCTGTGTGTAAACCACCGGTGGTTGTCCCGCCAACATACAAGCATGCATCGCCAGGGCATTGTTCTCTGCGGTTTGTCCGAGCAACATAAAATCGCGATCGATGATTGCTCGCTGCATGCGTGGGAGATCTTGTGTCACTTGCGCTGGCCATTGAGTATAAAAATGACTACGCTGTGAAGCCAGCATCGCTTCGGTACTACTCGCCTGCTTCGCGCGAGTCGATAGTTTTAACAAACCCAAACATAATTCTGGCCATGGCTCGGCAAACAATTCGGCATAAGAATCCATACCATCATCAACTACTCCTCGATGCCATAACATAAACCCTGGCTGCACCGAACGGCAAGCACTACCACTGCCCAAACGAGCAAGAATCGATAATTCAGGTGTCGATAATTGCCAAGCAAATAATTGATTTAACGCTAGTACTAAAGCGGCAAAACCACTGGCACTCGAGGCAAAACCGGCGGCAACAGGAATATTACTGTGCGTTGCAACACGGTAATAATAGTCGTCTGTAAAACGAAATAAATCGAGAAATTTACTTAAGCGGTGTGCAAAAGCATGCTTGGGCATAAGTTCAACACCATTCAAAAAAACCTGATCACGCTCTGCGTTACAAACGCTAATCGTTGTGGTCGCACCTTTATCGCCAAGCGACAACGACAAACTCGAGGTGATTGGCAAACGCAACTCGGCATCACGTTTTCCCCAATACTTAACCAGGGCGATGTTTGCCGGTGCAAAGGCCTTACCACCTGCATTGATCGGTGTCTTAGATTTACCCTGTAAAATATGTTTAACCACCTCACACTGTTTCACAACGTACTCCTTCAGTACCGAGATGCACATCGATTTGTTGTACCCCCAACCGTGCTTGCCTATCATCACGGGGAAAATACCGCTTCGGTAACTCACCGATGGCCAATACACAATCACCAAAACCGGCACCGGAAATCTTAGCGCCAAAAACGGTTGGTATTGCCTGCAATTGTTTTACCAGTTCATTCAACAACGCGTTGCTAACACCCAGGTCTTGCATTAAGGCCTGTTGTTGATTACATACCGCGCCTAAACGCTGCCAATCGTTTGTCTGCAATGTGCGTTGTCCTGCCAATGCACATTGTGCTATCGCCGTTAAGATAGATGTCTGTTTTCCACTTTCTTCAGATTGACTCATGATCTTGCGTACCGCTTGTTTCGTCGACGCTTTTTTACCCGAATACATCACGGCAATCGATGGCATAGCACTTATTGTCTGTGCGCTTAGCGGCTCACATTGATAAGCAACGACACTACCTAGGACACTCGCCGCGACATCAGCACCTGAACCCACCCCTTGCACCACACGAATCACCGCTATGGCCTCTTTTATCAAGACCATCGATGAAATTTTCTTTTTAAAAAAACCATGCAAGGCGCTCAAAGTTGCCACCGTAACGGCCGCCGATGAGCCTAATCCCAAGTTCGCAGAAAAATCCGACGTGATCTGCACATCTAAACCACAGGTTAAAGCATCTTGATAGTTGCGCAGTGCCGCTAATACGAAAGTAAACGGAGGTACAATAACAAGCTGTTGTCGTATCGTGATATACTCACCCAAGGTAGCAGAGCGAATGACAATGTTGTCATCGGCACGAGAGGATAACCTTACCTCGATACGTTTATTGAGTGCACCAACTAATGCAGGCGAGCCGCGCAACACGGCGTATTCGCCTAGCAGCATTACACTCCCTGGTGCTGAACCTTTACTTACCACGTCTACATTTATGCCGCTTGTAAACCCTGTGCCACTGGTTCCACCGGCTCGATTGTATAATCATATTGACCGCACAACGCCTTAATTTGTTCTATCGATTTAGTTATCACCAATACCGCACCGGCGCAGTCGCCACTAATGCTGCCGGCGCCGCAAACCTTGGCGGCGGCACCTAATTGTTCTACACCCAAGATAAAATCATGCACCTTTTTCGGTACGATACCAATGCGATGTAACAAACGATGATTATCGCGTATCAAGTCTTGCACCATCGCAAGATCATTTGCCTGTAAAGCCCGATCTAATGTCGTGGTCACCTGTGCAAATTCATCCCACACCGGATCATTGGCAAAATGCTGCGTTACTTGTTGCACTGATTCACCGGTACTTGCATCCGGTGTGCCAGTGTTCACTAAGAACATTGGTACATGTGATAGCGGTCGCGTTTCCATACGACCATCATGAAAATAAATACAACCACCGTGCAATGCAGTCTGTAAATCGACCATACTCGGGCGACCATGTTGTAACTTTTCTGCTTCAAAACCCAATGTAAGATACTGTTGCTCGTCGAAATCGAGTTGATAATATTCATTCAACGCGCGCAATACGCTCAGGGTCACTGCTGCCGATGAACCCATGCCACAACCGACAGGGATATCCGAATGTGTCTCTATCTTCAGTCCATTGACATGCCGAGCACTCATGTGATCGATTAAGTGCATGGCTGCAAACTGCACCAGATGAAATGGCTGTTTCAACACATCGCGGATGGTACATTCGCCGCTCAAGAACTTTTTGTATTTTCTCTTCAAACTGGCCCGCAAATCCTGCAGTGTATTAAATGCCACCGACTTATGATACTGCAAATCAAATAAATCGAATGACACGCCGTCGCTATCATCCGCAGTAATCGAGGTCTTAACAAAACGATTAACGGCAACAGCAAGGGCTGGCTTGCCATAAACGACTGCATATTCACCAGACAAAATTAGTTTACCTGGTGAAACGGCACAACTGGGTGTTTTAGGGGCAACCTGTTTCAGCTTCGACACCTTGGCATAACGTCGCTTATGGTTTTCAATACCACTTAAACGAAATACCCCTTTGTTATATTGAGGCAACTGCATTGGGCTACCATCCTCGGGCAAACGCATATTAAAAAAACGTTCATATTCATCACCACTTAATGCCTTACGCCTTGCCAACAGGTTTTGATGAAAAACACGATCAACACCGGCACGATATTGAGGCTGGATCACGCCACTAAAATATTCGGCAACGCAACCCGAACCATAACTGTAAAAACCGATGCGTTTACCGGATAAATCTTGTGTTACGTTATCACATAAAGAAACTAAACCGATGTAGAGCGATGCAGTATAGCTATTTCCAATTTCACGAGCATAACGCAAACTCGATTGTAATTGCTGTTTGATTTGCTTATCTGATAAAATCAGCTGATGCTGTGCTGCCAGCGCTTTATGTGCTTTTTCCACCAACCGCGGCACCGGCGTATGATAGAGAAAATAATCATGATCAATAAAACGACGGTCTGACAATTCAACAT
>CAYWDC010000063.1:0-1707 GCA_964456955.1 uncultured Gammaproteobacteria bacterium
TGCGATAATAGGCGAATTCCGGAACAAGTATGTGATGAGTGTGATTTTCGCTAGGCTGATCAGAAAACTCGTTCTCACTTGAGAAAATTATACCGGCGGTGAAGATGCTGCTAACTTACCTTAGGAGAGACAGATGCATGATGATCGTAACAAGGCATTAGCCGCAGCGCTTAGTCAGATTGAGCGACAATTTGGCAAAGGGTCGGTGATGAAATTAGGTGACGCCAGTGCTGTACGTGAGGTTGACGTATATTCGACCGGTTCGATCACTTTGGATGCCGCACTAGGTGTTGGTGGTTTGCCACGTGGACGTGTGGTGGAAATTTATGGGCCCGAGTCTTCTGGTAAAACCACACTGACACTACAAGTCATTGCCGAGTGTCAAAAAACCGGTGGCACTGCAGCGTTTGTCGATGCCGAGCATGCCTTGGATCCAACTTATGCAAAGAAACTTGGCGTCAACGTTGATGAATTATTAGTATCGCAGCCAGATACCGGCGAACAGGCATTGGAAATTGCCGATATGTTGGTGCGCTCTGGTGGGGTCGATGTGGTGATTATTGACTCCGTTGCCGCGTTAACACCAAAAGCAGAAATTGAAGGTGAAATGGGTGACCAGCATGTTGGTTTACAAGCGCGCTTGATGTCGCAGGCCTTGCGCAAACTTACTGCAAATATCAAACGTTCCAATACCCTGGTGGTGTTCATTAACCAAATTCGCATGAAGATCGGTATAATGTTTGGTAACCCCGAAACAACGAGTGGTGGCAACGCGTTGAAATTTTATTCTTCGGTGCGCTTGGATATTCGTCGCATTGGTAGTATTAAAAAAGGCGATGAAATTTTGGGCAGTGAAACCCGCGTGAAGGTAGTTAAAAATAAGGTGGCGCCGCCGTTCAAGAAGGTTGAGTTTGATATCATTTATAACGAGGGTATTTCTAAAGAAGGTGAAATCATCGAGCTCGGCGTACAGTATGGTTTTATTGACAAAGCCGGCGCTTGGTATAGCTATGAGGGTACACGCATCGGTCAAGGTAAAGACAATGTGCGTCAATTTTTGCAGCATAACCCTAAGGTGTCAGCAGCAATCGAGTCAAAAATTCGCGAGAAACTATTGCCAAGAAAAATAATCACCGCCGAAGAAAATCAAACCTCTGATCAAGTTGCTGCCGAAGCCTAATGCAACTTATTCACCTCCATGCATCAATCGATCAGTTGCCGTTGTTTGATTTAACCCACGTAAAGACAACAACAAGCTAGTTATTTATTTCTATTAGTTAATTAACTCACTATGAAAAGTGCTGATATAAGAAAAACATTTCTTGATTATTTTACCGGACTCGATCATCAACGCGTTTCTAGTAGTTCGTTGGTGCCTGAAAATGATCCGAGTTTATTATTTAGTAATTCGGGAATGATACAGTTTAAAGATACGTTCTTAGGGCGAGAACAACGCGCTTACACACGTGCAACGACCACACAACGTTGTTTGCGTGCTGGGGGCAAGCATAATGATTTAGAAAATGTTGGTTACACTGCGAGACATCACACGTTCTTTGAGATGTTGGGTAACTTTTCCTTCGGCGATTATTTTAAGCGTGAGGCGATTCAGTTTGCATGGACATCCCTTACTGATATATCAGCCATTCCTAAGGCGAAACTTTGGTTCACCGTCTATCAGGCTGCCGATGAACCCGCCGATATTTG
>CAYWDC010000063.1:1717-5031 GCA_964456955.1 uncultured Gammaproteobacteria bacterium
TCTTGCCAGAGCGTCTCGGTCGTTGTGGTGAAAAAGATAACTTTTGGTCAATGGGTGATGTGGGGCCTTGCGGGCCATGCAGTGAAATATTTTACGATCACGGCGCTGCGCTTGCCGGTGGACCACCCGGAACAACGCTCGATGTTGGTGATCGTTATGTCGAAATTTGGAATTTGGTATTTATGCAGTTTGATCGTGCTGCCGATGGCATTTTGACCCCGTTGCCGAAACCATCGGTGGATACCGGCATGGGCTTAGAACGTTTAGCCGCTGTCATGCAAGGTGTACATGACAACTATGCAACAGATCTATTTACTCCCTTGTTGCGGGCCATTGGCAAATTGGCTAATATTAACGACCTGCAGCAAACGTCAGCCAGAGTGATTGCCGATCATGTTCGTGCGGCAACATTTTTAATTACTGATGGTGTGCTCCCTAGTAATGAAGGTCGTGGTTATGTATTGCGTCGCATTATTCGTCGTGCGCTTCGCCATGGGAGTAAGCTGGGGTTGGACGATGTATTCTTTTATAAGTTAGTGCCAATAGTAGTACAAGAAATGGGAGGAGCTTATCCGCAGTTGCAGCAGGCACAAGCGCAAATTGAGGCATTGCTACAGGATGAGGAACAACAATTTGCTAAAACTTTAGCACAGGGTTTACGCGTCTTAGAACAGGTAGTGGCGCGTTTGTCGAACAACGTTATTCCAGGTGAGATCATTTTTAAATTATACGATACCTATGGGTTCTCGACAGATTTAACTGGCGACATTGCGCGCGAACGCAACTTGCAACTTGATATTGCCGGTTTCGAAAAAGCAATGGCCCAGCAGCGGCAACAATCACAACAAGCCAGCAAATTTTCTATTGCTTACAATAAATCATTGATTACTGAAGAGAGCACCGATTTTGCCGGTTATGACACACTAGATACCGAAGCTGTGGTAACTGGTTTATTTAAAGATACTACTCCAGTGAAACAGCTTCGTAAGGGTGAGCAGGGTATCGTTGTGCTTGATCGCACGCCATTTTATGCTGAAAGTGGCGGGCAAATTGGTGATACTGGCGTATTGCACAGAGACAATGTCCAATTCTTGGTTGCTGATACACAAAAAAGTAATACTGCTCATTTACATTATGGGTTGCTGAATAAAGGCGTGTTAACCTTGGGTGATAAATTGCATAGTGCGGTTGATACCGAGCGACGTCAGGCAATTCGTTTAAATCACTCGGCGACACATTTGTTGCACGCAGCACTACGACGAATTCTCGGTACGCATGTGCAGCAGAAAGGATCATTAGTTGCAGCAGAGCGACTGCGTTTTGACTTCGTACATAATGCGCCCTTAACCGCAGGTGAATTGCACCAGGTGGAGTTTTTGCTCAATCACAAAATTCGTGAGAATATTAAGGCAACTACGGAAGTTATGTCATTTGAGGCCGCCAAGGCCGATGGTGCCATCGCGCTATTCGATGAAAAATATGCTGACCAGGTGCGAGTGCTTAGTTTTTCTGAATTTTCCAAAGAGCTGTGTGGCGGGACGCATGTCAAGCGCACAGGTGATATCGGTTTGTTTAAAATCATCGATGAAAATGGTGTTGCCGCCGGTGTGCGTCGAATTGAGGCAGTTACCGGACAATATGCTTTCGATTATGTAGAGAGTCTTGACATGCAGATCAAAAACTTGGCACAGCAGTTAAAAACATCCCGCCAGACAGTGCAAGAAAAGGTATTGCAGCAAAGCGTACGCTTACGGGATATGGAAAAAACAATTACTCAGTTAAAAGGAAAACTTAGCAGTGCCGCCGCCAATGATCTCAGTCGGCAAGCGCAAGAAGTTAATGGTATTAAGGTACTATTTGCTAAATTAGCTAATGCCGATAATGAAACCTTAACAACAGTCGTCGATCAATTAAAGAGTAAATTAGGTACCGCAATTATTGTTTTAGCGGCTGCAAATCCGACCAATGTCAATCTTATTGCCAGGGTGACTAAAGACATCACCAATAAAATAAAAGCCAGTGAATTGATCAATGAAGTTGCCTCGCGTGTTGGTGGTAAGGGGGGCGGGCACCCCGATAGAGCACGTGCCGGTGGTAATCAGCCAGAAAAACTAGATGCTGCATTTATCGCCGCTAAAGCATGGCTAATGAAAAAGCTTAAATAATTTGGTTGTTTAGACAGAAAATCAAAGCATCATTATGTTGCAATTATGGCGCAAAGGTGTATGATTTTAGAGTTTATTTGACCGCTGGATAGAAAATTAATCACATAGAAAATCCAGCAGCACCGTTTGTGCGCAGCGTGACTCTGTAGAAAGCGAGATTTCTTTAGTGATCGATGTTGAATATGTCGAGTTAGCCGCAAGAGATCTATCTGCTGCTTGCGGTATTAGGTGAAAAAACAATCCTTGAATCATGCCCAATCATTGCCAATGTAAGTGATGCGAGTAAAGTGGATAAGATCCTAGTTACTCGATGGCATAGTATTTTAAGGCAAATAAACATAGTGATATTTTATTTATTAAGTAACAGGGAGCAGATTGATGTCATATGATTATCGTTACCCATTAGCAACCGGTGAAGCCGATAGATTACGCTTGGAAATTTTATATCGTTTATATGGACCAGGTTCGCAATATTTTATGTCGCGACAGGGTTTGCAGTCTGGCATGAATGTGTTGGAAATTGGCTGTGGCATGGGTGATATGGCCTGTTGGCTAGCGCGACAGGTGGCTCCGACGGGCAAAGTCACTGCTATCGATGTGGCAGAAGATTCGCTGCAAATTGCAAGGGAAAAAGCAAGCCAACAAAATATTACCAATGTGCAATTCTTAAACTTGGATGTGCGTCAGGTGGAGTCGCTTGGACAGCAGTTCGATTTTGCCTATGGACGTTGGGTGTTGGTTTTTTTATCCGATCCGTATCGTGTGCTAAAGAAAATTTATAATGTCATTAAACCCGGTGGTGTTTTTACCTATGAGTCGATAAATGTACGTGATCCAGCTTTTTTTAGTCATCCAGTAGTACCCGTCGTTGCACAATACGCCGATGTTATGAAAACATTAAATCCTAACCCTGGTCGTGAATCGGCATTTAGTTATCGCCTCTATGGTGAATTTAAATCATTAGGTTTAGAGAAGATCCAGTTGGATACCAACCAACCGATCCTAATCAATGCTGAAGAGAAAAGTGTATTGCGCTTACCGATGAAAAAGCTGTCGGAAGAAATATTAAAATTTATGCCAGTTAGCGTTTATGAAGCGCTGATTGCCGATCGCCAGCAGGCCAAGCTCGACAAGAACTACGGTTTGGCC
>CAYWDC010000064.1:0-5020 GCA_964456955.1 uncultured Gammaproteobacteria bacterium
TGCGTTCCAAGGTTCTGGGCCGATAGCACGTAAGAAGGTTGTCGGATGAAAGGTACCGGCACCCATTTCGATATCATAAGGCTGCAAAATAACACAACCTTGCTTTGCCCAAAAACGTTGTAAGCTGATAATCATGCCTTGAAAAGTCTTTGCGGCTAGATTTTCCTTACAGTCCACGATCATTGTCCTATATGTAAGATTAAGCGTCTTAGTATACCTTGCTAGCCGCAGTACCAGCAAAACATTATCTTGCGTAATGATATTTTTAGAAATATTGGCTTACCGATCATGACAGGAGTCAGCAATGTCATCATTACCATGAAACAGCTTCTTATCACTTTGCAATCAACCACTATCGCGAGAGATACACAACACCGAAAACGATATGCAGAACACGTCCATTTTATTGATGTTATAATATCACAAAAAGCATGAGAAATTGGTCAAGCCCATTTGGAGATGCATTATATCATTTTTCTAGTATATCCCTGTTTGTCTTTATAACATACAGGTAAATTGATCTATTATACGCCATTATGGCTTTCGCTATCGAGTATGCAAGGCCCAATAGTATTCATGCCGAGGAGATGTAGCAGCTTGCGGCATTGTTGTCGCTACATCCAGTCACTATCGCTAGTAGCGGATACCGGTTAACCAATTAATGGCCATATATAAAAAACCAAGCTACGCAAAGACTGTCACGAAGATGTTAGGAGCGGCTGGCTGTCCATAACCGGATACCATTGTTGTTACAACGACCACAGATAGAGTACAGCTGGCCAATTATAGCAACACCGCCATAGCTTAGACGCTTAGAATAGAGACACCAGCATCCCAGTCGCGCTACCCTAGGAAGGGAGCCAACTCATGATGTCGATGTTGATATATTAAGGACTCTATTTTGTAATGGCTTCAATCCCAAGGAGGCGGGTAGCATTTATGGAACTAGCAGGACTGCAACAACATTATATGCCATTGACCGGGAGATCACAGCAAATGAAGTTGCAAAGCTTTAGCAGCTTGACCTTATTCAGGTAGTATCGTAATCAATGCCAGAAATGCTGCAGAGAGAATGTCTCCCTAAAAAACTGCATAATAAACCAAACAAGTAGCGCTTAATAAAAACATAAGCAAAAGCTAAGATGAAATCGTTTTTAATCTATCTCACCTTAATTAATATTTGCGCTATAAATAATTAGCAAATCGATTCGCTGTGATCGGTGTTAACGCCGCAAGCATCACAAAATCTAAACACTGCTTGAGCAAAGGAATTGACATTATTAATTTACCTAATTGCGCCAAAACACCGGTGTAATCAATAATAACAACGTAAAAATTTCTAAACGTCCGGCAATCATCGAAAGCATTAATATCCACTTTGCTGCAGTGGTAACGTCAACGAACGTTGTTGATATTATGCCGAGCCCGGCACCAACATTTGCTAATGTATCAACGACAGCGCTAAATGCAGTGATTAGATCCATGCCGGTTGCCATTAATGCTAATAATAATATTATAAAACTCGCGATAAAAATCGCAATGAATCCCCACATTGCTTCGATAATTTTTAGATCTAATGGATAACTCCCAAACTTCATGGGATAAACGCCGTTCGGATGGATTAACCGCCTGATCTCCCGCATGCTTTGCTTACAAATGAGAATAAACCGCATCACCTTAATACCACCGGTGGTAGAACCACTACAAGCACCAATGATGGCTACCGTCATTAATAATATCGGAATGAAGCTGGGCCAGTTGCCAAATTGTTCGTTAGTGAAACCGGTAGTAGTTACCATGGAAACAACCATGAATAAGCTTTTAATCAGGCTAGTACCAATGGTAGGATAAACCCGATAGCCGGTAATAATAGCAAATGTAAAAAGCGCCACAATACTGATAATAGATACATAATAACGAAATTCGACATCTTTCCAATAGGTAAAAATATTGCGCATCTGGAAAGCAGTAAAATGTAACGCAAAACTGGTACCGCCTAAAAACATAAATAGTATTGATATTATCAAGATCGCGTTACTGTGATAAAAAGCAAAACTGCTATTATGCATAGAAAACCCACCTGTAGAAATAGTACCGAAACTCTCACCGATGGCGTCAAAAAAACCCATGCCGGCTATCCAATAGCACAATGCGCAGGCAAATGTTAAGATAAGATAAATAAACCACAACGCTTTGGCCGTTTCGGTAATGCGTGGAGTCAGCTTACTTTCTCTTAATGGTCCTGCCTTTTCCGCTTGATATAGCTGCATGCCACCAATACCTAACATTGGTAAAACAGCAACTGCTAATACCACAATACCCATACCCCCTAGAAATTGTAACTCTTGACGATAAAATAAAATAGCGTGTGGCAATGAATCAATATCAGTAATAATAGTTGCGCCTGTTGTGGTCAAACCCGACACTGCTTCAAAAAATGCATTGGTATAGGATAAGTGCATCAACGGAGAAATAAAAAATGGCAGCGCCGCAAATAGACTAAGCACGATCCAGATAAGTGCAACAATTAAAAATCCATCCCGCGTTTTTAACAACGGTTTTTTATTTCGTAAAGAAAACCATCCAAGAAATCCAATAATAAATTCCAATGCACCCGTAATGAGAAAACCATAGAACTCACCATCTTGATAAAAAAAACAAATAAACAACGGTACAATAACGCTGGTGCTAAACAACATTAACATGAAACCGACAATCCGAATAATAGCCGTATATTGCACGATTTAAATGGGCGTTGATTTAACTTGAAATAAGTTGTCGATACTGGTGATACGTTTTGTATCTTTAATAAATACCAATACACGATCATTGGGCTCAATGATGACATCACGTGCAAAAATTAACGTATTGTCGTCACCCCGCACCACAGCAGCAATTGCCACACCACGCGGCAACTTGACTGCATTAACAGAATGGCCAACGACTTTTGAATTTTTTTCATCACCGTGGGCAACGATTTCGATGACTTCGGCATCGCCGATCGGCAAACGATGCACGGTAACAATATCGCCATTACGAACGTGCGTCAAGATACTGCCGATGGTGATTTGTTGCGGTGACAGAGTGATGTCAATATCACTACCCGCCATTAATTCAAAATATGCAGGGTGTTTTACCAAGGCCATGGCTTGACGCACACCTAACCGTTTTGCCTGCAAACATGACATGATATTTGTTTCATCATCATTAGTCACCGCACAGAAGACATCCATGTTTTCAATGTTTTCATCAAGCAGCATGCGCTTGTCGGAAACATCGCCGTACAACACGGTAGTATTGCTCAAATCTTTGGCGATGTGATCAGCACGTTGCTGACCATGTTCGATCAATTTGACTTGGTATTTCACCTCCAAATGTTCCGCCAAACGAAAACCAATTCTGCCACCACCTGCAATCATAATGCGATTATTCGCACTATCCGAGCGACCGAACGCCTCCATTACCGAACGAATATCATCGCGTTCGGTCAAAAAAAGCACGTCATCACCGGTTTGGATAATGGTGTTGCCCTCCAATTTAAGAGGCTGACTATCACGGAAGATTGCAACCACGCGTAAATTGACACCTTTGATAACCTCTTGCATCTCAGTAAGCGATTTGCCAATTAGGATGCCACCATAATAGGGACGAATCAACACCATGCGCAGCTTGCCGCCGGCAAAATCGTATACTTGCAATGCACCCGGGTACTCGATCAAACGACTGATATGATCGGTGATCATCTTTTCTGGACTAATACATACATCGATGGGAATAACAGTTTCACTAAACAATTCCTTTTTTTCGAGATATTCAAGTGCGCGAATACGCCCGATCTTAAACGGAATTTGAAAGAGCGCATGCGCGACTTCGCAAGCGACCATATTAATCTCATCACTTTCAGTTACTGCTACCAACATGTCGGCATTTTCGGCACCAGCACTGCGCAGCACACTAGGAAAAGAGGGAAATCCATTGATGGTGCGAATATCGAACGCTTCTTCCATCTGCTGCAGTATGCGATTGTCTTTGTCAACCATGGTAACGTCGTGCCCTTCTTGTGAGAGCGTACCGGTTAAGCCTTTTGCAACTTCGTTGCCTCCTAAGATAATAATTTGCATAAAGTTATTTATTCCTGCAGAGCACCATGATTAGTATACGCCAACTTAATAACATCGGTAAGCAAATGTGAATTTATTAACCAAATGCTATGCGGCCGGTAAAAACCGGTTGCGCTGGCGACCTAAATAAAAGTCCCATTTGCCTGGTGTGCCACTTGATAATGAGTAACATTGGGCGGAAATTTTTCCCGGCTGTTAACCATCACAATAGCGGCAGAAGTTAATTTACATTAGTAACATTATACAGTTTTATTAATGAAAATACGAAATGGCCTTCTGAAACGCTAAGCGCTTGTTGCTGCCTCGACATTAGGATAAATTTAGACACACATGTCTCTCCGGCAAAAGCGATTGTTGCAAATCTATTAATAGTTATCGCGCAATAAATCACCGCATGCTCGCACCACTAAACATAGAAGCATATCCCTAATTTATGGTAATATGGCTCTGGATGAAACTGCGTTACTTTTACCTGCTTGGCTTTTTTATCTGCCTACTACTGCTGAGTGCAGCCTATTACTTGCAATATGCCAAAAATGTAAATCCCTGTTTATTGTGTATTATGCAACGCCTTGCGTACTGTACGTTGGGTATTGTTTTTCTCATCGCTGCACTGCATGATGCCAACAAAGTGGGACAGCATCTCTATGCCATACTTATCTTGATCACTGCCTTAATTGGTGCTGGTTTTGCCCTGAGACAAGTGTTTTTACAACACTTGTCTCAGGGCAAAACACCGCCGTGCATGCCAAACCTAGGCTTTATGCTACACCACTTTCCATTACACCGTGTGCTAACCACTCTATTCTACGGCAGTGGCGATTGCACCATATTACACTGGCGTATTTTAGGTTGGAGTCTTGCTTGGTGGTCATTGTTCTTTTTTGTTGTATTTATCG
>CAYWDC010000065.1:0-4941 GCA_964456955.1 uncultured Gammaproteobacteria bacterium
GATATGAATACTGATCATACTTTAGAAGAAGTTGGCAAACAATTTGACGTCACCCGAGAACGGATTCGCCAAATCGAAGCCAAAGCACTGCGCAAACTCCGCCACCCTTCACGCTCAGAAAGACTACGCTCATTTATGGATTCTGACGAAGAATAGTTTATAATGGTTTGCGGTAGAGAAAGTGGCATTTTGGGGCCCATAGCTCAGTTGGTTAGAGCAGAGGACTCATAATCCTTTGGTCCTAGGTTCGAGTCCTAGTGGGCCCATCAATTCAAATGATTGATTTTCTCAACGCAGAATTTCTTTAATAGCTTAGTTCTCATCCAGATTGACTCGATACTCTAGAATGTCAACCGGCTGGCATTTTAGGTTTTTACAAATAGCATCCAGGGTACTTAAGCGAATCGCCTTTGCCTTGCCAGTTTTTAGAATAGACAAGTTTTGTTCGGTAATGCCAATGGCTTCTGCCAACTCTCTAGAGCGCATCTTTCGCTTTGCCAACATGACATCAACATTAATAACTATCATTCTTACTAAACCGTATATTCTTGTTCTTCTTGGAGTTTATGCCCTTCTGCCATGACCCAGGAGATTAGGATAACAACAAAGGCGATTAAAATGACAGCGACATTATTGTCGCTAAAATTGGCCGCCACGATACGTTCACCAGGTCCATTGCGCCAAGTCAAAAGCAATAAGAGCAATGCCTGTTTAATAGGAATTAGAACCTGCCAAGCAATTAAAGCATAACCAATATTGCGGATGATACTTACATTTTCCAATGAAAATATTTTTTTATGTTGGTAATTCTTAAACAACTGAACAAGAAAATATAAAATCAACATTACTGTACCAACAGTCAACATGTTTACCAAAAAACCTAAAACTTTTATCTCAAAGGTAATAGCATAACCAATGTGTAAATTGACGGGAATTGGAGAGCTATAAAAAATGCCGATAAGCTTACCATGAAAAACAATGTCATGAGGTGCTATTATCCAACTACTGGCTATAGACAATGGCATAATCACTAAGATAATTTGCAACAATATGCGGAAAACTGCGCTGATATGTGCGATCTTATCCATATAAAATTCCTCTTTCAATCCACTTAAATTATGAGAATTATATAATTGATCAAACCTTATTGCAGCTTTTTTCTTTTCTCAACAATTAATAAAGCCACTACAAGGACCCGCGCGGAGGAGCTTTACATCTACTTTAACAACTTTGTCGACTGTTAAAAAACTTATGCAGGTCCTAAAGTGACTTTAAAAACGTGGTTTGGACTTCGCATCCTAACACATAGTTTACTAAGCCCAAACTTACGTTGCTTTACATTTTCTATGGAGACATATTTATTGTATTTATTTTTTTATTGTTTTGCAACAATTTTTTATTAGAAATTAAGAAAAATTATGATTTTTAAGGTATATTTTGTATAATTATTAATCATTTTGCTGTGTCTGTTATAAAAGTAAAACATTATTATCTACCAACAACGCTCCTTTCATATTTAGAAAAAAGATGGGCTTAACTAGTGAAAATTTTCACATTAAGCTAGAATATAATTGTTAGCAATAAACTATGTCGTTGCCAATAGTCAACACAACATTACCTCCTCCACTTTTCGTTTAGTCATCGTTATTAGAATGCTCAATCGGTCTTAGAATCGCTCGAAATTTATAGCTGGTAAAGTCACTTTTTCTTAAATTACTTTAAAAAACTTAGTATATGATAATGAAACTGGATACTAAAAAAACACCTTTATTAACTGGCTAATTCGTACCATCGGAGTATTGATTGCTATTACTGCGGTATTATTGACCCAGGATAAGTTATTGTTAGATGAAGGCCTAAGATAAGGTTATCATTTTTTTTACAAAATATAAAAAGCTATACTTATTAGTTGGACTTTCATAACACTATTGTGTTAGGTGGGTACCGTTTCAGCTACAGTATTGCTCGCCTGTTCAACTAATTGCACCACAGCGATTGGGGCATTGTCACCTTTGCGAAAACCAGCTTTAAGCACCCGTACATAACCACCAGGACGCTGCTTAAAACGTGGGCCTAAATCTTCAAATAACTTCTTGACAGCATTCTTATCACGCAAACGAGAAAACGCTAAGCGACGGTTTGATATTGAATCTTCCCTAGCTAGAGTAATCAAAGGCTCTACAACTCGACGCAATGCTTTTGCTCTAGGTAAAGTTGTTTTAATTAATTCATGCATAAACAGGGAATTTGCCATATTTTTAAACATAGCTTGCCGATGACTGCTATTACGATTTAATTTAATTCCACTTTTACGATGACGCATTCTACACTCTTCTACTCTTGCTATTTATTTCGACCACTTCTCTTTTTCTTACTTCGCTTTTGCCTATCTGTTTTGTCACTACTATTCCCTTGATATGCTTGCAGGTGGCCAACTTTCTAACTTAGTATTAAGCGATAAACCATGTGCTGCAAGAATATCCTTGATTTCATTCAAGGATTTTTTACCCAAATTAGGTGTTTTTAATAATTCAATTTCTGAACACTGTACCAAATCACCAATATAATAAATATTTTCTGCTTTTAAGCAATTGGCAGATCGAACTGTTAGTTCTAAATCGTCAACAGGTTGTAATAAAATCGGTTCGAAATGCACTGGTTGCTGCAGCTCTTCAGATGCATCAGTAATTTTTAGATCCACAAAGGCTGCTAATTGATGTTGCAAGATATTTGCTGAACGGCGAATTGCATCTTCTGGATCAATCGTACCATCGGTTTCAATATCTAGGACTAACTTATCTAAATCTGTACGCTGCTCAACCCGAGCGTTTTCAACCGTGTAAGCAACACGATTTACTGGACTAAATGAAGCATCAAGTGATAAAGTACCGACTGCCTTGGTCTCTTCATCGCCTTGTACTCTTGACAAAACTGGACGATAACCACAACCACGTTGCACTGTCAGCACCATGTTTAGCTCGCCTGCATCTGTTAAGTGTGCAATAACATGATCAGGATTAACCACTTCAACATCATGTTCTAAGGTAATATCAGCGGCTGTCACTATACCAGAACTTTTTTTATTCAGACTCAAGGTAACACTATCTCGGTCATGCAATTTAAAAGCAATACCTTTCAAGTTAAGCAAAATATCAATAACATCTTCTTCAACCCCTTCAATAGTACTGTATTCATGTAACACACCATCGATTTTTGCCTCTACTACAGCACAACCAGCCATTGAAGACAGTAGAATACGACGTAATGCATTGCCTAGAGTGTAACCATAACCACGTTCAAATGGTTCGAGTGTGACTTTAAAATGATTAGCACTAAAACGCTCAACGACAGTTGATGTGGGGGTTAAAAAATCAGTTACCTTATCTAACATTCTGGTTATTTACCTCAAAAAATACATGTTTTATGACTACTTCGAATACAGCTCAACGACTAAATGCTCATTCAATTCAGCAGGTAACTCACTCCGTTCCGGCAATGATTTGAACGTTGCACGCATCGCATTAGCCTCAACCTCAATCCACTCACAGGAAGAGCGTTGTTCTGCCAATTCTAATGCTGCTTGTACTCGACCTTGAGAATGTGCTTTTTCACGAACTGCTACCACATCACCAGGATTAATTTTATAAGACGGAATGTTCACTGTCTTACCATTGACTACAATCGCTCTGTGGTTGACCAATTGTCGAGCTTCTGCACGTGTCGAAGCAAAGCCACTACGATACACAACATTATCTAGACGCACCTCTAGTAAAGACAAAAGATTTTCACCGGTTGCACCTTTTTTCTGTGCCGCCTTTTTGTAGTAATTACGAAATTGCCGCTCCAGCACACCATAAAGACGACGAATCAATTGTTTTTGTCGCAACTGCACACCGTATTCGGACAAACGAGCACGTCGTTGACCATGTTGACCAGGCACCACATCAGCCTTGCATTTCGAATGCAGTGCACGCACACCACTTTTCAAAAACAAATCAGTGCCTTCGCGACGCGACAGTTTACACGTAGGACCTCTATATTTCGCCATTTACTTTCCTCTACTAAACACGACGTTTCTTGGGTGGACGACAACCATTATGTGGAATTGGTGTGCGATCTTCGATACTGCCGATTTTAAGACCTGCTGAATTGAATGCGCGAATGGTTGATTCGCGACCCGGCCCAGGGCCCTTGACATTTACATCTACACGTTCCATTTTAAATTCATCTTTCACTGCATTGGCTAGTTGTTCTGCCGCCACCTGTGCTGCAAATGGCGTATGCTTGCGTGAACTGGTAAAACCGGCTGCACCAGAACTGGACTGGCGCAATACATTACCTTGTCTATCGGTTACGGTAATAATGGTATTGTTAAACGATGCGTTAATGTAGACAACGCCATCTGTAACTGCCTTGTTAGTTTTCTTACTTTTCCGAGCTTGTGTCATAATTGTTTCCCAATTAGCACCTCTTTTTTATGCACGCATAGGCTTGCGTGGTCCTTTTCGGGTACGCGCATTCGTTTTTGTACGCTGACCACGCAATGGTAACCTACGACGATGACGAATTCCGCGATAACATGCTAAATCAACGAGACGCTTAATATTTATTGCTACCTCACGTCGCAAATCACCTTCAATAGTATAACGACCCAGCTCTCTACGTAGCTTATCTAGTTGCGCCTCAGTTAAATCTTTAATTTTTGTTGATGCCAGGATACCCAGCGTAGCACAGATTTTCTGCGCCCGAGAACGACCGATACCATAAATAGCTGTCAACCCGATATCAATATGTTTTTGTTCAGCAACATTTATGCCGGCAATACGTGCCATGCAAGCTCCTAATTATCTTAAATTTCTTTCTAGTAATCGAAAAATTTTTTTATCATAGACCTTTCGCTGCTAAAGATCAAGCACTTTTTCAGAGAAAGCTCTACAACTC
>CAYWDC010000066.1:0-4917 GCA_964456955.1 uncultured Gammaproteobacteria bacterium
GATGCGTGCGCGTGGTGCACAATGCACCGATATTGTTGTATTGATCGTTGCTGCCGATGATGGTGTTAAGCCACAAACAATCGAGGCAATCCAACATGCTAAGGCGGCTCAGGTGCCGATTATCGTTGCGGTAAATAAGATGGATAAAGGAGATGCCGATGCAGAACGAGTGAAAAATGAACTCGGTCAGTACGATGTCATTCCGGAGGATTGGGGCGGAGATACCATGTTCGTGAGTGTTTCTGCAAAAACAGGTCAGGGAGTGGATGAATTACTCGATGTTATTCTGCTGCAAGCAGAAGTATTAGAGTTAAAGGCTGTCAATACAGGTCCTGCACAAGGTGTGATCATCGAATCACGTTTAGATAAAGGACGTGGTCCGGTAGCAACCGTGTTGGTACAACAAGGTTTATTAGAAAAATCTGATGTATTATTAGCCGGTATGGAATATGGTAGTATTCGTTTGCTAATTGATAATACCGGAAAATCAGTTACGTCCGCATTGCCTTCGATCCCGGTACAAGTGTTAGGGCTCTCAGGGACAGCCAATGCAGGCGAGGCGGCGATTGTTGTACAAAATGAGCGTAAGGCACGTGAAGTGGCGCTGTTTCGTCAGGGTAAATTTCGTCAAGTGAAATTGGCTCGGCAACGGGCAGCTAAACTTGATAATCTCTTTCAACAGGTCAGTGCAGCGAATAAAACTGCAACATTGAATATTGTATTGAAGGCAGACATGCAAGGCTCTGCAGAAGCATTGCGTGAAGCGTTGCTCAAGCTTTCTACAGACAGTGTTAAGGTAAATATCGTTGCTAGCGGCATTGGTGGTATTAATGAATCCGATGTCAATCTGGCCATTGCCTCACAGGCAATTATTATCGGTTTCAATGTGCGTGCCGATGCCACGGCACGTCGATTAGTCAAAGCTGAAACGGTGGATCTGCACTATTATAGCGTTATTTATGATGTTATTGATGAGGTTAAGCGTGCACTCACCGGTATGCTAAAGCCCGAATTTAAACAAGAAATCGTTGGCCTGGCAGAGGTGCGCGATGTTTTTCGTTCCGCAAAATTTGGTACGGTTGCCGGATGTATGGTGATTGAAGGTACTATAAAGCGTAACAATCCCATCCGTGTCCTGCGCGATAACGTGGTTATTTATGAAGGAGAATTGGAGTCATTAAAACGCTTTAAAGAAGATGTGGGTGAAGTTCGTAGCGGCATGGAGTGTGGCATTGGGGTAAGAGATTATAATGATGTTAAAGTTGATGATCAGATAGAAGTATTTGAAAAGGTTGAAGTTAAGCGCGAGTTATAACATGGTGGCAATTAATAGAATGCAACGTATTGCCGAACAGTTACGCCATGAGTTGGGAAAAATATTACTACGAGAGGTCAACGACCGAAGGCTCAAATATACGTCAATAACTGACATTAAAGTCGCTAAGGATATGTCACATGCGACCGTTTTCTTTATTATTGCTCAGCAAACTCATCAAGCCATGGAAATTGAACAAACGCTTAATAAGGCAGCACATTTTATGCGTAAGTGCTTGGCCGCAGAGATTAATCTACCGGTCACACCGAAATTACGCTTTATTTACGATAACTCTTTAGAATCGGGTCGTCGCCTTGTTGCACTCATCGATCAAGCAATTGTTGCTGACAAGCAGCGTGTGCAACAGGAAGAAGAGTGACGAAGCGCCGTGCGCGTGGTCGTTTACTCGATGGCCTCTTGCTATTAGATAAGCCATCAGGAATAAGTTCTAATGCGGCGTTGCAACGGACAAAGTCTATTTATTTTGCAAAAAAAGCCGGACACACCGGTAGTCTGGATCCGCTAGCCACCGGAATGCTGCCTATTTGCTTTGGTGAGGTGACCAAATTTTCACAATTTTTGCTCGATGCCGATAAGCATTATCAGGTTGTGGCTCAGCTAGGGGTGCGTACTGATACTGGTGATAGCGAGGGTGAAGTTATTGCCACTGAGAAGACAACCCATATCGATGTGGAGGCTATCGAAAATGTGCTAACCAATTTTCGTGGCACGATTAAGCAAGTACCTTCGATGTTTTCGGCACTTAAAAGTCAAGGAGTGCCATTATATAAATTGGCCCGTCAAGGTATCGAGGTGCAGCGCCAACCTCGCAGCGTGACGATACGGCAATTATCACTATTAGACTTTAATCAGGTGAATGCCACATTGAGTCTAGATGTTAAATGTAGCAAAGGAACCTATGTGCGCAATCTGGTTGATGATATTGGGATAGCACTTGGCTGTGGTGCCCATGTGATTGCTTTGCGTCGTTTGAGGGTTGGTGAGTTTGCTGCGGCAGATATGGTGACGCAACTGCAACTTGAAGCTTTGCGTAACGAAAAGGCATTTGCCCAACTAGACGCGTTATTATTACCACTATACAGAATTTTTCAAAAATTGCCGCAAATTAATCTAACGGCGGCGGCAGCTTTTCGTTTGCGTCAAGGACAAGTTATTGATGAGAGAGTTGATGTTACTGCAGGTTTAGTTACTTTATATGACACAAAAGATGGTTTTATTGGCATTGGTGTAGTGAAAGATGATGGTTCATTGGCGGCAAAACGGCTATTGAAAGCATAACTATGGAATAATGTACCAATGGACTTTGTCTAAGAATAGCTTGCGCTAATCCCAGTGAATATTTTGCTCAGATTGCGTGATGACTTTTCAGTGCAAGAGACCAAGCGACAAGACAGTGCAAAACAGGTGGTCCACTACCGTATATTACGTTAGAATACCGATGTTACATCAACGACGCCGCCAACGGTATTGTTACTGATTTTACGTTTGCAGGTGTTTAAACTGTCATGGATTACGGTCGAATACTGTGGGGTAGAGGGTTTATGTCTACACAGAAACTGACTGTCGCTAAATTTGGCGGCACTAGTCTGGCTAATTTTACTGCCATGTCGCGTTGTGCTGCGATTGTGGCGGATGATGTTAATACGCAGGTGGTCGTTGTTAGTGCGCCATCGGGTGTCACTAACCATCTTGTTGCATTGAGTCACATTGCCTTAAATGGTGGTGATCGTAAATCATATCTTGCGCAGATCAACGTTAAAATTCAGGCTATTGTTGAAGAGTTAAATGCCACAGATGATTTACGTAATACAATTCAGACACTTTTGGCAGATTTAGAGGTATTAACGCAAATGTTATGTCGCGCTTACAGTGAGCAATTGGTCGATGAGTTGTTGTCGTTTGGTGAGCGTTTTTCTGTGCCCTTATTCACTGCAGTTTTACAAAAGCATGGTGTTAATGCTATCGAGATGGATGCAAGAAAAGTCATTGTAACAAACAGTCATTATGGTAACGCCGAACCACAGATTAATCGTATTGCTGAGCATGCCCAGCAGCACATTGCCCCACTTTTGAGTCATTACGTGGTGATCATGGCGGGCTTCATTGGCAGCAATAGTCAGGGTATTACGACCACCTTAGGGCGTGGTGGTAGCGATTACACAGTGTCATTGATAGCCGAAGCGCTAACAGCAGATGCTGTAAAAGTTTGGACTGATGTGGCCGGTATTTATGAAATAGATCCCCGCTTAAAACCGGGGGCAAATGCGATTACTGAGATCACCTTTTCAGAAGCAGCAGAATTAGCCACCTTTGGTGCCAAGGTGTTGCATCCTGCGACTCTATGGCCGGCAATGAGACAAGCCATCCCTGTTTTTGTGGGCTCAAGCATTGAACCGCAACAGAAGGGCACCTGGATTCGTCCAACTTTACCAAATCACTTGCCCTGTGTGCGTGCTCTAGCATTGCGGAAATCGCAGACCTTACTAACGGTGCATAGTTTAAATATGCTGCATGCACAGGGGTTTTTAGCGAAAGTATTTACTGTATTAGCCGAACATCATATTAGTATCGATTTAATTACCACTAGTGAAGTCAGTGTAGCAATGACGGTTGATAACTACACCCGAATTGACCAAGAAGTCATTGAAGCACTAGAAGCATTAGGCAATATCAAAGTCATACTAGAAAATGGGTTAGCCTTGGTTGCAGTGATTGGCAATCGTTTACAACATACCCCAGGTGTGAGTGGTCGCGTTTTTCAAACGGTTGCCAATGTCAATATACGCTTACTTTGCCATGGAGCCAGTGAGCATAATCTGTGTTTTCTTGTAGCAGAAGCTGATGGTCCCACTTGTATTCACGCCTTGCATCGGCATTTTTTTAATCAGGGGCATAGCGCATGAGAGTAGCAGTAATTGGCCGAGGGAAAGCGGGCAGTGCGGTGATTACAGGACTGGGTTGTGAGCAGATACACGATATCTATCATTCGACTAATCTCGTCACTGTTGACAAGTTACAGGGTGCGGATGTAGTAATCGTTTTTGTGCCAGGCATGCATTTTGCAACAATATTGCCCATTTTGATAAAGGCAAATATCCCAGTGGTTTGTGGTGTTACCGGTTTTGATTGGCCTGAGCGATGGCAACAACGACTTATTCAGCCTTGGATTTGCGCTCATAATTTTAGTTTGGCCATGTACTTTGTTCGGCAATGTTTAGGTATACTTGGTAAAATTGATAAAGTCGTATCAGAGTCAACGTTTGCTCTGACAGAGACACACCATGCAGACAAAGTCGATGCGCCTAGTGGTACCGCCTTACATTGGCGTGACTGGTTAGGTCAAGACTGCGAGATTACGGCCAAACGTACAGGTGATGTGAAAGGATTCCATCAGCTAGCCATCGATTTGCCATTTGAAACCATCACCCTAAGCCATAATAGCAAAAACCGTCAGTTGTTTGCCCAAGGTGCTATATGGGCAGCACGCTATTTACAAACGCATGATTTACCAAAAGGCAGCTATGGTTTTCACGATATTCTATCTCGAGCAATAGAATCCAAGGATCCAGCCAATGAATAAT
>CAYWDC010000067.1:0-4903 GCA_964456955.1 uncultured Gammaproteobacteria bacterium
AAAGCATTTTTGCCGATCTGCGTCAAGCAACCGTGCTGTTGGTCGGTGCGGGTGAAAACATTAATCTCGTTGCCCAGCATTTACATGATATTCCGGTAAAAAACATCATTATTGCTAATCGCACCGTGGAAAAAAGCCAAGCATTAACCGATAAGATCGGTGGGCAAGCCATTCGCATCGGGGAAATTCCCCAGGTATTGCCGCAGGCGGATGTGGTGATTACCTCGACCGCAAGTCAACTACCTATATTAGGCAAAGGCTTATGCGAACGCGCTGCTAAGTTGCGGAAGCACAAACCGATGTTTATTGTTGACTTGGCGATGCCACGTGATGTTGAATCTGAAGTAGGTGAGCTTGATGATGTTTATCTCTATAATATCGATGATCTGCAAAACGTGGTGCAGGACAATCTGCGGCGTCGGCGGCGTGCGGCAAAACAAGCAGAAGATATTATTAATGTAGAAATCGAACATTTCTTGCGTTGGCAAAATTCGTTAACGTCGGTACCGGCAATTTGCGCTTATCGGCAAAAAATGGAGCGAATGCGAGACCAGGAGATCGCTAAAGCACGCAGGGCATTGCAACAAGGCAAGGATGCCGACGCTATTTTGCAACGTTTAGCTCACGATCTAACACAAAAGTTCATGCATGCACCGACGGTGGAAATGCGTCGCGCGAGTTATAATAGACATTTTAGATTGCTTGAATGGGCAAAACAATTGTTGCACGTGAAATAGCATGAAAACTACAATGAGAGAAAAATTAATCTCACTCAGTGAGCGTCATGAAGAAATTGGCGTGTTATTGAGCGATGTTGATGTACTGGCTGAACAAGATCGATTGCGCGATTTAGCAAAAGAATATGCGCAATTGCAGCCCATTGTCAGTACCTTTAAGCGTTATCAACAATTGCTTAATGAGCAACAACATGCGGAACAATTGTTGCAAGATGCTGATGTCGAGATGCAGGCAATGGCAAAAGATGAGTTGCAATCAGCGATAGCACAGTTGCAAGATTTGCAACAACAATTGCAAGTTTTATTATTGCCCAAGGACCCTAATGATGTGCGCAATGTTTATTTAGAGATCCGCGCGGGTACTGGGGGTGATGAAGCAGCCATCTTTGTCGGTGATTTATTCCGCATGTATAGCCGTTATGCGGAAAACAAAGGTTGGCATGTAGAAATTGTCAGTGAAAGCGAAAGTGAACACGGTGGTTACAAAGAGATCATTACTCGTGTTTGTGGCCGGGACGTTTATTCACATTTGAAATTTGAATCTGGCGCACATCGAGTACAGCGCGTACCAGAAACAGAATCGCAGGGTCGTATTCATACTTCCGCCTGCACCGTGGCGCTCATTCCCGAGATTGATGAAATCGATGAGGTTATTATTAATCCTAGCGATTTACGTATTGATACTTTTCGTGCTTCTGGTGCTGGTGGGCAGCATGTCAATAAAACCGATTCAGCAATTCGTATTACGCATTTACCCACTGGGATGGTCGTCGAATGTCAAGACGATCGCTCACAGCATAAAAACAAAGCTAAGGCGATGACATTATTGCAGTCGCGTCTTCTTGCCACCGAACAAGCAAAACAAGAAGCCGCGCAGGCAGCAACACGACGTAATCTCGTCGGTAGTGGCGATCGCTCCGAACGTATTCGCACTTATAATTATCCGCAAGGACGGGTTACCGATCACCGCATTCAATTAACACTATATCAATTGCCAGATATTATGGCAGGTAATATGGATGCAATTATCCAACCATTAATGAGTGAACATCAAGCCGATCAACTAACTGCATTACACAGTGATGGGCAAGCCTAATATTGCTAAGGTTTTGCAGCAAGCGACGGCAAGACTTAATGAATTTACCCTACCACGCTTAGAAGCCGAGTTGTTACTCAGCCATGTTTTCAACAAGCCACGCAGTTTCTTGCTTGCATTTGCTGAAACCTGTCTATCAGCAAACCAGGTGCGGCAATTTACTGCGCTATTAACGCGTCGTATTGATGGTGAGCCGTTGGCTTATATTCTCCAACAGAAGGAGTTTTTTAGCCTACCATTGCGTGTTACTCCTGATGTGTTGATCCCAAGAAGTGACAGCGAATTATTAGTCGATAAAACCTTAGCGATGTTTCCTGTAGAAAAAAAACTGTCGGTATGTGATTTAGGTACGGGTAGTGGTGCGTTGGCATTAGCACTGGCATCGCAGCGACCGCAGTGGCACCTTACGGGAATTGATAATAGTGAAAAAGCATTAGCCGTTGCAAGAGAAAATGCCAGAAGCTTAAGTATTAATAATGTCAACTTTTTGCACAGTGATTGGTTGCAAACAGTGGGTAATAAGAAATTTGCCGCAATTGTCAGTAATCCACCTTATGTTGATATTACAGATCCAGCGTTAGAAAAGAATGTGATTGCTTATGAACCACGTGCTGCCTTAATTGCTAAGGATAAGGGTCTGGCTGCAATAAAAATCGTAGCTCGACAGGCTAAAGCACATTTACTGCCGCAGGGATGGTTATTATTAGAACACGGCTATCAACAAGGTGGGGCAGTGGTCGAATTGCTCCGTGCATTATCGTATAAAAATGTCAGCACCTTTAATGATCTCAACGGCTTGCCACGAATGACGGTTGGGCGGCAACTTGGGTGATATTGTTCTTAATCTTATGTTGCAATTGATGATCGGTTGGAGTGCAATTCACAGTACTGATCAATTAACTTTGTACCAGCGCATCTAAATAGGCTTTTGTACCTTGCGCTACAGTTTTGAATTCATTACTGTAGCCTACAGCACGTAAATGATCCAAATTTGCCTGAGTAAAACTTTGATAATGTCCCTTAAGATTCTTTGGAAAGGGAATGTATTCTAATTCACCTTGTTGATGCCAATCTAAAACCGCTATGGCAAGATGGTTAAATGGTTCGCTGCGTCCAGTACCACAATTAAAAATGTTTGAAATTTCCCGATGTACTAAAAACCATAGATTAACGTCGACAACATCGTCAATATAAATAAAATCACGGCGTTGTTCACCATCAGCATAACCATCGTTTCCGCCAAAGAGTTTAATTTTACCATGGGTTTTTAATTGTTGATTAAGATGAAAAATGACGCTTGCCATTGAACCTTTATGTTGTTCGCGAGGGCCATAGACATTAAAATAGCGTAAGCCAACGATTTGGCTTTGCGCTTCTGGCAATAGACGCCGTACATAACGATCGAATAATAACTTGGAATAACCATAGATGTTAATCGGTTGCTCGTACTCTGGGCTTTCAATAAAGGTGTTATTGCTGCCGTAGACCGCTGCACTGGAAGCGTAAATAAACTGAATATGATATTCTAAACAATAATGTAATAACGCTTTGCTATATTCATAATTATTGCTCAGCATGTATTTACCATCCCATTCGGTGGTGTTTACACAGGCACCTTGGTGAAAAACTGCCTCGACTCGTTGTGAGAAAGCAACGTTATCTTTGATATTGGCAAGAAAATCGTCTTTGTCAACATAATCGAGAAACGTTAAATCGGCGATGTTTTTAAATTTATGTCCATCGGTGAGATCGTCAACAATTAAGATATCAGTATAGCCTTGCTCATTTAAACCTTTAACAATATTGCTGCCGATAAAACCAGCGCCACCGGTTACAATAATCATGCTGTTTCCTGTTTAATTTTTTTGATCAGTTGTGACGTGGATAGGCCATCTGCGAAACATAGCACCTTAACGCTGCCGCCGTTAGCGATGACGTGTTCACTGCCGATAATGTCTTCTATTTGGTAGTCGCCGCCTTTGACCAAGATTTGCGGTAATAGATCACAAATTAATTCTTCAGGGGTATCTTCTGTAAAAGAGGTTACCCAGTCGACTGCGGTTAATCCAGCAAGCACGGTCATGCGTTGCTGTAGGTTATTGATAGGACGTGAGACACCTTTTAAGCGACGAACAGAAGCGTCATCGTTGACCGCGACTAGTAAACGATCGCCAAGTTTTTTTGCCTCTTCTAAGTAGGCGAGGTGTCCGGCATGGAGTAAATCAAAACAACCATTGGTCATTACCACCGTCTCTCCATGAGCACGCGCGTCTTCGACTAATAATTTTAATTGTTCTGCAGTAACAATGCCATTGCTAGAAAAATGTTCGCTATGTACGGCGCGACGTAATTCGTTAACAGAAACGCTCACGGCGCCAACTTTGCTAATGGCAATACCAGCAGCAACATTTGCCAATCGCATGGCATCTTGCCAAGATTCGCCAGCAGCAATCGCACAGGCTAGGGTGGCTATCACGGTGTCGCCGGCACCGGTGACATCATAGACTTCTTTCGCCTGTGTTGGAATGTGTAACGGTGCTTCATCACGCTTAATCAGGCTCATGCCTTGCTCGCTGCGGGTGATGAGTAACGCTTGCAAATCATGTTCTAGCAATTGCTGTTGCGCTTTGATCTCTAGTTCTTCCAGCGATGTGACTGGACCTGCAACGGTCTCGAATTCTTGCATATTAGGCGTTAATAGTGTTGCACGGCGATAGGCAGAGAAACTCCGCTGCTTTGGATCAATCAGCACGGGAACATTGGCCGCACAGGCTGCCGCGATTAGTTCATTAGCATTTAGCAATGTGCCTTTATCATAATCTGATAGGATAACTATATCAGCTTTTCTCAACTGTTCTTTAAATACAGAAAGTTGTTTTTCTAGTAAAAAGGGAGCGAGTTTTTCCTCAAAGTCAAGGCGAATTAATTGTTGATTACGACCTAAAACACGTAATTTCATTATTGTTGAACCCTTTTTATTGCGTTGTAATATGCAATTAATGTTAGCCTTGGTGAGTATGTTTTCTAAATTGTTGCCATCGGCATCATTACCAATCATGCCCATTAAGAT
>CAYWDC010000068.1:0-4817 GCA_964456955.1 uncultured Gammaproteobacteria bacterium
AACCAAACAACGGTTTGGACAGCATTAATTACGCCCATGTTAGAAAATGGAAAGATTGATATTGACAGTTTTACTGAATTAGTTGCAGCACAAACGAAAGCGGGTAATGGCATTGTACTCTTCGGTAGTACGGGAGAGGGCCTTGCCTTAACCTTGCATGAAAAGAAAGCCATGCTAAAACATGTTCTAGACATGAAGCCTTTGCCACCGATTATGGTCGGTGTTGGTGGTTTTCAGTTAGCAGAACAATTATCATGGTTGGCTTTTTGTGAAACACTGAATATTAGCGCCTATTTGATGGTTGTTCCACTTTATGCGAAGCCCGGCCCGGTTGGTCAGACGGCATGGTTTGAGGCATTATTGAATAAAGTCACGAAACCTTGCATGTTATATAATGTTCCCTCACGTGTAGGTACGATATTGCATCCACAGGTATTAAATGACCTTAAAGACAACCCTTATTTATGGGCAGTGAAAGAAGCTTCTGGCAGTGTTACTGCCTTTAAAGCCTATCAGACTGCGGTGGCAGGGCTGTCCATTTGCCTTTATAGCGGTGATGATGTATTAATGCCGCAATTAGCAAAAGCGGGGGCAAAAGGCTTGATTTCGGTTGCTGCGAACGTTTGGCCAGAGGCTGTCAGGCGTTATGCTGAATTGTGTTTGAGCCATCAGTTGGATCTCAGCACACAAGCCTTATGGAAGCAGGCATCTGAGGCCTGTTTTTGTGCCCCTAATCCGTTGCCAGCAAAATTATTATTAACACGACAGGGCAAGATTAACTCAGCCTATTGTCGACCACCGTTAAGTCAAAATGAACAGGTGGACCACGCGTTACTCGAGACGGTTAATAAAGCCGTAAATTCTTGGTACGAAGGAATAAACTAAAATGGATTGGCAAGCGGTATTAAGGCAGCTAGAACAAGGAGTGTTACGTGCAGCCGAGCCTAATAAGCAAGGTGTGTGGCAAGCTAATATTATGGTGAAAGAAGCCATTTTATCCGCATTTAAAGCCGGATATTTGGTGGAATATGGTGCTCCTTATCAGCGGTTTGTTGATAAGCATAATATTCCACCACGCCAATTTAGTGTCGAAGACAAGGTACGTTTAGTTCCTGGTGGTTCCTCGGTGCGCTCTGGTGCCTATGTGGCGCCTGGGGTCGTGATTATGCCACCAGCCTACGTGAATATTGGCGCCTATATTGATATTGGTACCATGGTGGACAGCAATGTATTAGTGGGTTCATGTGCACAGGTTGGTCAGCATGTGCATTTATCTGCAGGCGTACAAATTGGTGGCGTATTAGAACCTGTTGGTTTGGCACCAGTGGTGATTGATGATCATGTTTTTGTGGGCGCAGGGGCAGTTGTGTTAGAAGGTATTATGGTACGTAAATATGCCGTTATCGCCCCCGGTGTGACCCTATCCAAGGCTGTGCCGGTATATGATTGTGTAAAACAGGAAGTTCGTCCACGGGGTGCAGAGATCCCGGAGTGTGCTGTTGTCGTGGCCGGTACACGACCGATCAATAGTGAATGGGGACAAGCACAAGGATTAGCCATTAATTGTCCATTGATTATTAAATACCGAGATAACAAAACTGATGCATCATTAGTATTCGAAGAGGCATTACGGTGATACTGAATCCAACACTAAGGTCGCAAATTCAGTCTGCGATGACGCAGGTAAACTACGCTCCCTTTTTTTTCTATGATTTAGATGCATTATTCCAGCGTGCTCAACGTTTGATGCAAACCAAGATCAAACTTTGGTATGCCGTTAAAGCCAATCCTTTATCCAAGGTTATTCAAACCTTAGACAAAACCGGTTTTGCGTTTGATGTGGCGAGTGTTGGTGAGCTGGAACAAGTACTAACATGCGGTGTTACAGCGGAAAAGATTTTGCATACAGGACCCGCCAAATCCTACGCGCAGTTTAAGCATTTTATTTTCCAAGGCATACGCATTTTTGTGCTCGAAAGTCATCAGCAAGTGTATGATGTCCAGCGCGCAGCGCAGGAAGCTAAGGCGATCGTACAGGCTGTATTACGCGTGCAGTTACGATGGGAAGGGGAACAAGATAATATCTTGGGAGGTTCTCAGTTAACGCCTTTTGGTTTGTTGCCAGAAGATTGGCATGGCTTACGATTGACCGATTTTCCAAATATTGATTTTAAAGGGCTACATACCTTTCAATGGGGTAATATTACCGATGCAAAGGCGCTTAAGCATATTTGGCAAACGCTTTTATCACCGCTGCAAAAATTGGCACAACGTTTAGCGTTACCGATACGTGTTTTAGATTTAGGCGGTGGGCTTGGCATTCCCTATGCAGGACAGCAAGAACGGTTATCTTGGGAGCGTGTAGAAATTATTTTGTCCGGTATTCAACAGCAACTACCTAACACCGAAATCTGGATGGAGTTGGGACGCTATGTGGTCGGTGAAATTGGGTACTATATTGCCCCAGTCGTGGATCGTAAAACCTGTGGTGGTAAAGAACTGTTGGTGTTAGAAGGTGGAATCAACCATCTCTTGAGGCCGGTGTTAAGCGGTCAGGCATTTCCTGTTAATTTGTTAAGAGATAGTGATGCGCCACAGCAAGACTTTCAATTACATGGGCCGTTGTGCACTGCTATCGATGTATTAGGGACGCATGCGTTACCTGGTGATATCCAAATAGGTGATAATTTAGTTTTTTTTCACTGTGGTGCCTATGGCTTTACCGAGAGCATGCCACTGTTTTTATGCCATACTTTGCCGGGTGAAGTGGTTTGGCAGGATGGCAAGGCAGACATGATACGTGAACCTGCGCCTGCTGCAACGTGGTTGAAATAGTATGAATATACAGAATGAAACTAAAGTTATTGGTCAAGGCGTTGAAGGCAAGGATATTGAGATTGATGTCTTGCGCATCAACGGGCAAGACCCCAAAGCGCCGAAAGCGTATGTACAATCGAGTGTCCATGGTGCGGAATTGCAGGGCAATGCGGTAATTTTCCAACTGCTGAAGGCTTTGCAAAACACGCCACCATTGGGGGATGTGATTCTTGTTCCACATGCTAATCCGATAGCCGGTAATCATAAGGCAGGTGAATATACGCAAGGACGGTTTGATCCAATAACCGGTGAAAATTGGAACCGCACCTATTTTTACGATGACAGTTGGATTGCAGATTTTGCTCAACATTATCAAGGGCAGCCTGTAGCAGCGATTTTTGCGGCGTTTCGGCAACGCTTGGTTACCCAATTGATCTCAAAGTTAGACGGCCCAACATGGCATGTTTCACGCTGTCAGCGCATCACATGGACGCTGCAATCCTTGGCACACGAGGCAGATTGTGTGTTGGACTTACATACGGGTTCTGTGGCCACCGATTATTTGTATGCGCCTTATTATGCCAAAGCGGCAACAACGTGCTTCCACCAGCCACACATTGTGATGATCCCCAATCGATTTGCCGGTGCACTAGATGAAGCTATTTTTTGTCCATGGTGGAATTTGGTCGAATGCTTGCAGAAATTAGGTATTAAAGTCGAGTGTCCTGTGGATAGCTTTACTCTTGAACTGGGTTCACAAGAAGTGATGGATTTGGCGCATGCAGAATATTTATCCCATGGCATTTTATGTTATTTCAGTGCCAAAGGCATATTCCCTGCAGATTTATATCAATCTGAAGTCATTGACCGTTATTATTGTGACCTCGCTGATTACACTATTTTTTATGCGCCATATGGTGGGTTATATGAATGGCTCATTAAGCCGGGCGAAGCATTTATACAAAACCAAGCCATTGCTCATTGTTTGCAGGGTGGGCAAACCTTAAAGACTATTAAAGCACCGTTTGATGGTCGCTTGATTACCCGTTTTGCTACCAGTGCGGTGCCACAGGGTGTTGAATTGGCGAGAATGTTTTGCGCAAGCTAGTTCTGTTGAGGGTTATATTTTTAACATGAGCAAATTCTTTTACACTATTAATTACAGATATAAAGATAAGTTTTTGACTAATAAACTCGACAGAAAAGGCTTGTAGTTTTAGGATTATATAAGTAAAATATAATTGCTTTGGATAATTTTAGGTAGCTTAAAGTAGAATATGCGGTTTTATCTGAGATTACCGTATTGGGGGGAGAATGGAGTGGCTTTATCAACCACAACAAAAACAGAAATCATTAAAAAATTTCAACGTAGTGACGGTGATACCGGTTCGACCGAAGTACAAGTGGCGTTAATTTCTGCGAATATCACACAGTTAACTCAGCATATGCAGGTACATACACACGATTACCATTCCCGTCGCGGTTTGTTGGCGATGGTTAATAAACGGCGTAAACTGTTAACTTACCTAAAACGAAAAGATATTCAACGTTATCGAGAGTTAATCTCACAATTGGGTTTGCGTAAGTAATAGAGTTTTCCGCTACTTCGAGCCCATATTTTCCTGAAAAATTGCTCCATAGATTTGATTTATTCAGGATTTAACATAAATGAGTAGAAATTGCTTTGTAATGGGCACAAGGCAGACTGAACTAACGAAGAGGGAAGTTTACTTGAATCACTTTAAAAAAAGTATAGTGTATGGCGAACATACATTAGCTTTAGAAACTGGCGAAGTCGCTCGTCAAGCTACTGGTGCTGTTATTGCTAGTTTAGACGATACCACGGTATTGGCAACGGTTGTTGGTAACAAAGAAGAAAAGCCAGAACAGGATTTTTTTCCTTTAACGATTAACTACCAAGAGAAAGCCTATGCTGCCGGGAAGATCCCCGGTGGTTTTTTTAAGCGCGAGGGGCGTCCATCAGAAACCGAAACATTAAC
>CAYWDC010000069.1:0-4694 GCA_964456955.1 uncultured Gammaproteobacteria bacterium
ATACTCAACCTATGACAATAATTTAATCTACGGATTGATTGATGATATTGGGGAACCACATATCGAAAAAAACAATTACAGTTTTTCCATTGCAGAAGATAAACTAGATCAAGCATTGCATCTATGGCTTGCACGTAGGTAAAAATGAAATCGCTGCTTACAACAATTATTCCGGCGAAAACGATCCAATCTGCGCAGCAACAGATTGCTAATGTAGAAAATCAGACCGATCTACTCGAGCTACGTTTAGATTACTGTGAGCATCCTAGCTTAAGCGTATTACAACAGATGGTTGCCCACACGCAACGGCCTTATATACTCACTTTGCGCAACAAGGCTCAGGGTGGTCTTTTTCGCGGTGACGAATATACACGCTTGCAATTGATTAAAGAGCTACTTAAAGCCAATCCCCATTATATCGATATCGAAATTGATGTGGCGAATGAATTTATTGCTGAGATTCATCGGCTGGCACCACGAACAAAAATTATTCGTTCGTTCCATGATTTTAACGAGACGCCAGCAGATTTAGTCGCTGTGTTAGAACAAATGCGATATCCAGCAGTTTCTGTTTATAAAATTATTACCCAAGCAAATTCATCGCTAGATTCGCTGCGTATGCTGAATTTTGTGCAACAACAGGCGAGCAACCATAATATCGTTGGACACTGCATGGGAGCAGATGGATTTTTTAGCCGTCTTGTTGGTTCAGTAGTAGGCAACATGTTCATTTATGCTGCGATTGATAATGAGACGCAAGTCGTTACTCACCAAGCGACACTAACAGTATTGCGTGAGACATATTATTTACATCAAAAAAACCGTGACACGAAATTGTTTGCTTTGCTGGGTGATCCCATTACTTTTAGTTCTGGTCATATCTTTCATAATAAACGTTTTATTGAAAATCACTGTAATGCGTTGTATGTAAAAATTCGTTTGCAGGCAAGTGAGCTAGCTACTTTTTTTGCGCAGTCGAAGACACTGCCCTTTACTGGATTTAGTGTTACCATGCCGCTGAAAAAAAAAGTGTTACCTTATGTTAAAAACCTTTCTGGGTTAACAGCAGTTAACACCCTTGCGGTTAGCGGGGGTACTGTGACGGCAATAAATACTGATGGTATCGGTGCTTTAGCGGCGATCGCAGAGGTAACGACTGTCAGGCATAAAAAGGTGCTTGTGTTAGGCGCGGGAGGTGCAGCAATCGCCATCGTGCAAACATTACAGCAGCATGGTGCAACTGTGACGATTGCCAATCGTACCGTTGCCAATGCGGAAAAAATTGCGCGTAAATTTCCTTGTAAGGTAATCGATTTTTCGCTTCCTACTAAATATTATGATCTTGTCATCAATACCTTGCCAATAACGGCTTATGCACAATCAGAATTTATCACCTGGGTTAAAAATGTTTTGCAGTCACAGCCGACTGTTATGGATGCAAACTACAATCGGGATGAGAATTTACTGTTAGATCTTTGTCAGGAATTCAACTGTACTATCATTAGCGGTGAAAAAATGTTTGTGAAACAAGCGATCGCACAATTCGACTATTGGTGTAGATGAATGGACATAAATGTTATAAATAATGACTTTCCTGTTGTCTGTGCCAAATTTTGTCGACAGCGGTATTGAACATTGATTGCATGCTGTACCCCAGTTTTTGCAATACCCCTTTCTTAATTGTTTTGTTAACAGTATAAATATCAGTGTCATTGCTAGCTTGTAGCAAGTAATCATCACTGGTTTGTAATTTATCGACTAAACGATATTCTATTGCTTTAGTAGCGAACCAATGTTCACCAGTAGTTACTTCTTGCAAATTAACGATAGGGCGATTTTGTGCAATGAAATTTTTAAATAATACCTGAGTCTCCTCGATCTCTTGTTGTAATTTAGCGCGTCCTTTGTCGGTATTTTTACCGAATAAGGTTAGCGTGCGCTTGTATTCACCGGCGCTTAGCATTTCGTAATGGATATGGTTTTTTTCTAATAATTTGTTGAAATTCGGCAGTTGTACTATAACTCCGATCGAACCGATAATGGCAAATGGGGCGGCAATAATTTTATTGGCGACGCAAGCCATCATGTAACCACCGCTAGCAGCTACTTTATCGACGGCGATGGTCAGAGGGATTTTTCCTTGGCGAATACGTTGCAATTGCGAAGCAGCTAGGCCATAACCATGAACGGTACCACCAGGGCTTTCCAAGCAGACGAGTACTTCATCATTAGGCGTTGCTATGGTTAGTACGGCGGTAATTTCTTCACGCAAACTTTCAACTTGTGAGGCTTTAATATCTCCTTTAAACTGTACAACAAAAATGCGCTTTTTTTCTTCTGTTTTGTCAACGGCCTTGTGTGCCTTTTTTTCGATTTGCTTTTCATGTTTTTGCAATTGCTTGTAAGCTTTCTTACTCAGTGTTGCTTGGCTTAAAGAATATTTCATTTCCTTGTAGTATTTATTTAATTTCTTTATTTGAATTTTACCCTTATGCTGCAACTTATTGCGGCTGGCTAGTGCAAAAATGGCTGTTAGCACGACCACAATCGCTGTGACTATCGTTGCGGTGTTTAATAAAAATAAAGCATAGTGTTGTAAGAAATACATGAATTATCCCCATAATTTGCTAGCAATATTATACTGATTTAGCCGATGCATGCCAAATATTTGCGCTGTTTTAGTAGAGTTGTCGCCAAGAAAAACTATCGTCTGCAGCTGTCGCAAAACGTTTATCAATATAAAGCTGTAGTAATAAATGCTGCTGATGATAGGCACTAATGCGGTAAATCGCTTCATTGTTTTGTCGCCACATCAATTCACGATACTGCCAAACCTGATCGCCACAAGCAATCCCATGTATCTGCCACCAAGCGTTTGTCTGTTTTGCTAGAATCAGCCTAGGCTGATAATAATTGACACAGCGTCGCGTACGGCAATTAGCTTGCACCGAGAGTGGTTTTATTAGCGCAGTGATGGCATGTTTGTTACGCCATAGGCAGGCTTCGGTGTTATAGAAGGCCTGGCGGTGCACAAAGAAATCATGGGCGTTTTTGGCTGCTTGTAAATTACTGGTAAAAAGGTTAATACCAAGTAAACTCATGATGACCAGCAAGATCAATATAATGATTAAAGTACTGCCTGCTTGTTGTTTTGTAGTTAGTGATATCAATTGCGTAGGGTGATGAAAAAAACGTGTTGTTTCCCATTTTGTCGTGTAATTTCAATTTTAACTTTCTCTACTTGTTGCCAGTTTTGCACTTGTGCAACTGGAATATAGTCAGCAAGATGATGTTGTAAGGCGACGTAGAGTCTCATATTTTGCACCTTATCGAGTAAATTGTCAGAGCGAGATTGCTGTTCTCGGCGATATAAACTGTAGGTCGACGAGTTTCCCTTAGTTTTTCGCAGATAAAACAGCTGCCAAGTGAATTTGCCTATCTGTGCCCCATGCAGATAGGCTTTACTCAATTTATTAGTTGGTCTTAACGAGGATAGCCATTGGCGCTTTGTAGTATTTTTGCTATCAATAGTAAATATATCGGTATCTTGGCAATCATTGATAATCAAGATATCTCCGTCTTTTAGCAAAAGCTTATCTTGTAATTTTAACATGCCGTCAGCACTTGACATGTCTTGTTGCAGCACCGTCGTGTTAGTATCAAGATTGCTAACGATAAATGCATCCGAATCTGGTTTGGCGTTTCGACGAATAAATACCGGCACCGTGTTACTCCGCGTCACATGATAAGCATTTAGGGCCAAGTGTGTGTTTATCAAATCAATGATATAAGATTCAGTGAGATTAGGGTCGCGTAAATTATTATGGACTTGGGAAGTTAAGCGTGAGCGACAACCGAAGAAGCCTGCCATATGTATCGCGTGACTAAAAATAAAATCTAGAGTACGCCAACTTTCTAGTTGACGAATTTGCTGTTGCTGTTGCTGGTAATCCTTAAAGGTATGTGACAGTAGGTTAATTATTGACAATAACAAAATGTTGCTCAATAGTAGGCTAAGCAGGAGCTCAATTAAGCTCATACCTGCACAATGAAGTAGTCGCATAGTTTATCTTTCTCACAAAAAGCCACTTGCAAGTGCTGTGGTGCGTGCACTGTATATTTCCCAGTAACGGTTGCCATTAATGTTGGCAGTTGTTGTTGCCATACCACAAGCGTCTCCTGATTGCGGACTAAACTATTACAGGCAGGGCAGTCATTTTTTTCAGCATCGTGTATTTGTACGATTTCGTAAAATTGATTAAATTGTTGTTGTTGTAGCTGTTGTTGCAATGTTTCTTGAAACAATGCTTGACTCTGTAAGTCAAGCTGCAAAAAGCCAAGCACCGCGATTGAAAGCACGAATAGGCTAATTAATGTTTCGACAAGGGTGAAACCAGAAGTATTTCTATGCATACGTTGCTAATACAAATCATGTAGTTTATATTTTACAGTTAAATGGGTAAAGTGATTTTATAAACTATTCATTATTTTATGGAATGGTGTTAATTTTATATTAGAAATGGCAACGGGAGTTCATGATAAACATGTTTAGAGAGGGTTGCTATGCCATTATGGGTGATTAGCGCGACTTTTATAGCAGTCTCGGCATGAGATGGATATGGTTTTAACTATTTCTGGCTTCGTTTGTTGCTTAATATTTCTATGAGCCTAAAACTAGATAAGAACTATTGCAT
>CAYWDC010000070.1:0-4647 GCA_964456955.1 uncultured Gammaproteobacteria bacterium
GGCATCAAATAATCCTGACCATCAAAAGCACTTTGCACCATTTACCCCTGGTTTTAAATTAGTGCCATTTAACGATATTCATGCACTAGAAGCAAAGATAAACCAAAATACCGCAGCATTAATTCTCGAACCCATTCAAGGAGAAGGTGGCGTTATTCTACCTAAGGCTGGCTATTTATCTGCATGTGCAGCACTGTGTAAACAGCATAATATTTTATTTATTTGCGATGAAATTCAAACTGGACTTGGACGTACTGGGCATCTGTTCGCCATTGCGCAAGAAGGTATCAAGCCCGATGCTATTTTGCTGGGCAAGGCTTTGGGCGGTGGTATCATACCCATATCGATGTTAGTTGGTCGAAATGATTTGATGACGGTGTTTACACCCGGCAGCCATGGAGGCACTTTTTCCGGATCGCCACTCGCTAGCGCCGTCAGCAAGGCAGCTCTCAGGGTGTTACAGGAGGAAAGACTTGTGGAAAACGCGCAAACGATGGGGACCTATTTTCTTAAAAAAATAACAGCTATCAAGCATGAAGCGATTAAGGAAGTACGAGGCCGTGGCTTATTAATCGCACTCGAATTTTATGCCGAAAAAATGGATGTAGCTACCCTGTGCCAAAAGCTAGCAACAGCAGGACTACTGACGATATTAACACGTGGTAATATACTGCGCATTGCGCCTCCTTTAACTATCACCGCAACAGAAATTGATCAAGCGCACCATATCTTAGAAAATACATTAGCAACAACAACCGTTTGCTCTCCTTGTCATTAATGATATCGATCGAGCATGATTAGTTTAAGTAAAGTAACAAAAAGACATATCTTGCCTATCATCTGCAATAGGATATCGTTGATACTGTTTCGCGCCAGTGGTTGTCAATGAGCTTTCAGGTGATGGCAAAAATCGTGTACGATAGTTATTTTTGGCTTACACCCCCTTGGCAAGTACTTCGCCAGGTGGGAATAGCTAACAGGTGACGGTGTGGAATAATGGTGTGGAGTAATTAAGAGTATGCCTAAAAGCAGAATAAATGATATTGACATGTATTTTGAGCAGCAAGGCAGTGGCGATGACATAGTACTTATTTCCGGTTTAAGTGCTGACCACCACGTCTGGGACACCGTTTATGCAGCGTTGAGCAAGCAGTATCGGGTGTTGCGTTTCGACAACCGTGGTGCGGGTCAGACTGATGCACCACCACGTGATTATAGCGTTAGGCAGATGGCAAATGATGCTGCTACCTTGATGAAGACATTAGCCATTGATAAGGCATCTATTATCGGGCACTCAATGGGCGGTTATATTGCGCAGCAATTTGCTATCGATCATGCAGATAAGACCGAAAAATTGGTACTGATTACCTCGCGTGCTAAGCCATCAATAGCGGTACAAACCCTCAGCGAAACCTGGCAGCAGATGATTGCTCAGGGAATTGAGCCTAGTATTGTGAGTAAAAATGCAATGGCGCTTTTATTTGCCGATGATTTTTTGTCTCGGTCGGAACAGGTCGATGCTTATATGACTAAGAAATTGGCGAATCCTCATCGGCAAACTGCACCGGGCTTGGCTGGACAGCTAGCTGCATCGCGACATTATGATTCCAGTGAAATTTTAGCTGACATTAAGGTGCCAACATTAGTCATTGGTGGCGAGGCTGATCGCATGCTACCACTGTATAACTCACAATTTCTTGCAGAAAATATACCCGATGCCCAGCTAGTGGTGATTAACGGTTGTGGCCACATGCCACAGTATGAAAAGCCCCAACAGTTGTTAACATTAATTCGCCGATTCTGCCGATGATTTTCGTCGATAAATGGTGTACAATTGTGTTATAGAATAACAAGGAGTTAATTAAAATGAGAATACTTAATTTTTTCGCTATTGTATTACTGATTATCGGTGGACTTAACTGGTTTGCGATTGGTGTGTTTGATATTAATCTCGTTAGCAAGTTCTTCGGGGATATGACATTGATGGCGCGCATTATTTATGTCTTGGTCGGTTTGAGTGCTTTATATACTCTCATTAATGTCAAGAAACACTTGTAGAAGTAGTAGCGTAAAAACACAGCGTGCAAAAACCACATCTCGATGCTATTTTGTTGTTGCGTGTTGTTATTGAAAATTCCCTGTAGAGTCTAGCATATTTTAGTTAATTGCTGCGGATCTTTCTGTGCCTGCACCGATGTTGTCTGCAATCTTTAATTGTAAATTGTTTATGGATTGTCAGAGCGAGGTTCGACCAATATGAAGCAACAATTACAGCAATTAATTGCTGCCGCATTGCAGCAGTTGCAACAAAAAAACAAATTGCCAGCAGACTTGCCGGTCACGCTGCAAATAGAATGGGCACGCGACGAAAGACATGGCGATTTCTCCTGTAATATCGCTTTATTGTTAGCCGGTGCGGTGGGAAGAAAACCACGTGAGGTAGCCGAACTGATCGTTGCACATTTGCCATCCTCAACGCTTATTGCCAAGGTTGGTATTGCCGGTGCGGGTTTTATCAATTTCTTTCTCACCGATGCGGCGTTACAACAAGTTGTTCCTGAGATCCTTGCTATGGGTGTCCGTTATGGGACCAGTGATGCACATCTTGGCCAAAAGATACATATTGAATATGTATCCTCCAACCCGACTGGCCCTTTGCACGTTGGCCATGGACGCAGCGCGGCTTTTGGTGCTTCATTAGCTAATATTCTGCGGGCTGTTGGTTATACCGTGCATCGTGAATACTATGTTAACGATGCCGGCCGACAAATGAATATTCTTGCTACCAGCGTCTGGCTGCGTTACCTGCAACGATATGCTAAGGATGTGGTTTTTCCAGTTAATGGTTACCATGGTGATTATGTTAACCGCATTGCTAAACACTTACAGCAACAAGTGGGTGATTCATTAGTTCGACCACAATCACAAGTTTATGCGGAGCTATCACCGGATGTGCAAGGGAACGCCGACGCAGAGAGCAATCAGCAAGCCGCAGAAGTACACATTGATGCGTTAATTCGCAATGCAAAAAAATTATTGGGTGATGCTTACCTGCGGGTTTTTTCATTGGCATTGGATTGTATTTTAGCTGATATTCGTGAAGATTTAGCGGAATATCGTGTCACCTATGATGCATGGTGCTCCGAACAGCAGTTGGTCGATACGGGTACACGAGAACAAGCATTACAAAAGCTGGTGGAGGGTGGTTTTGTTGATCAGAAAGACGGCGCATTGTGGTTTAAGAGCAGTCATTTTGGTGATGATAAGGATCGCGTGTTACGGCGAGCAAATGGTACATACACCTATTTTGCTAACGATATTGCCTACCATTTAAGCAAGCTGGAACGCGGTTATGATCACATTATTGATGTATTAGGTGCTGATCATCATGGTTACTTACCGCGTATGCGTGCCGCCATCGAAGCACTTTGTGGTAAAAAAGATGTGCTTATTGTACCGCTGATTCAATTTGTTAATCTTTATCGTGGCAAAGAAAAACTCTCGATGTCGACGCGTAGTGGCCATTTTGTGACGCTAAGGGCATTACGCAACGAGGTTGGTGATGATGCGGCGCGTTTCTTTTATGTATTACGCAAGGCAAATCAACACATGGACTTTGATTTGGCACTGGCAAAGTCACAGTCAAATGAAAATCCGGTTTACTATATTCAATATGCACATGCACGCATTTGTAGTGTGCTACGCCAACTAAAAGAGAAAAAAATGATTTGGCAGATAGGTGACAATATTACACATCTTAATTTACTGTCTGCCATCGCTGAACGCCAATTGTTAAAAACATTAACGCGTTATCCCGAAGTGCTTGCGGCAGCGGCACGTGATTATGAGCCGTATGGTTTGGCACAATATTTGCATGAATTAGCTGCCCACTTCCACGCTTATTATAATGGTTATCAATTTATTGTTACGGATGCAAATCTGCGCAATGCCAGATTAAACCTAATTGTTTCGATAAGGCAAGTGATTGCCAATGGACTGAACTTATTAGGCGTGTCAGCACCGGAGAAGATGTAACACTAATAAACAACGGTGTCACCCATTAGCAAAAAACTGAGTTCACTAATCGGCTTGGGTTGACGCTTAAGAGAGAAACCTCTACAGCAAAATCCTTTCAACACCACCGTGTTTAACGTTACTAACAAAGTCGCTTTGCCAATCCTTGCCAAGTAACTTACGCGCCAATTCAACGACAATGTAATCGGTTTTAATACCGGTAGATTTTGTGTAACTCGCTAAACCTTTGATACAGGCAGGACATGAAGTTAACATGGTCACATCACGGCTTTTTTCCTTGCCAGTTAACGTTTTTATATTCTTTTTTATCTCATTTTCTTTGCGGAATTTTAATTGATTAGCAATGTCCGGACGCGAGGCTGATAAGGTACCTGCATCGCCGCAACAGAATTTTGAAGACGTTATTGGTTTACCCAATAGGTTACCAGCTACTTTTGCAGGATCATAAATTTTCATGGGGCTATGGCAAGGATCATGATAGAGATATTGCGCATTGCCTGCATCAGTATGCACGTGTTTTTCCATTAAATACTCATGAATATCTAATAAACGTGCTCCGGGAAAGATTTTGTCGAGTTGGTATTTGGCCAATTGATCGATACAGGTACCACA
>CAYWDC010000071.1:0-4581 GCA_964456955.1 uncultured Gammaproteobacteria bacterium
ATAAGCAATATACTGACAAACTTTAATATTTATAGCAAAAGACAAAAACTCTAAAAATATTTTTGAGATAGCTTTCACAGGAAATGTAATATGCGGAGAGTTATTATTGCAGGGATGGTTGGCAATGCGTTAGAGATCTATGATATGGTTATTTACGGTCTCTTAGCGTCATCGATGAGTCAGAATTTTTTTCCCAAACAAGATAAGATCACTGGCATTATTAGCACCTTTGCAATTTTCTTCATCGGCTATCTTGCCCGTCCTATAGGCGCGGTGTTTTTTGGGCGAATGGGTGATAATTTCGGTCGCAAACCGGCATTAATTGTGTCGATTGGTTTAATGACGGGTAGCACCTTTATTCTCGGTATATTACCAAATTACCAGGTCGTTGGCTTATCGGCACCTTTGTTATTATTAATGGTGCGTTTACTGCAGGGCTTCTCTTGTGGTGGCGAATTAATTGGCTCGGTTATTTTTGTGGTCGAACATGCACCTCATGATCACCGTGGATTTTATGGTAGTTTTAGCGTTGCGGGGGCAAATGTAGGCTTATTACTAGCTACCCTTGTGGTGTGGTTATTACATTGTTACTTCAATGAGTCAACTATAACCGAGTGGGCCTGGCGGCTGCCATTTCTGATTGGCGTGTTAACTGGCCTGGTCGGTTGGTTCGTGCGTCGTTATACTCCTGAGACGCAATTGTTTCAAGAAAATAGTCATATGCCTCGTCACTATTTAAAGTTATAGCGTAAATATACTGATTATACATTGAAGGCAGTATTAATTGTTGGCATAACGTTATTCTCTTGCATGCTATTATATTTAATTTATGTTTTTTCAGTCACTTATATCAGTAGTATGCTTCATTATACGATGCAGCAAGCGCTAAATATTAATATTATTTCAATTGTGCTATTAGTTTTATTAGAGCCTTGGATGGGAAAATTAAGCGACCGCATCGGCCGTCGTTCTGTAATGATATTCGCACTGATTGGTAGCACGATTTGGATATGGCCTTACTTCTGGTTACTAGGACAACACAGTATGGCTATTGCGCTGATTGCCCAAATAGTGATGACAGTGTTTGCTTCAGCTTATTTTCCCGTCAAAATGGTTTACATGGTAGAAATGGTGCCGGTATACTTGCGCTTTCGTGTTGTCGCCTTTGCTTATGCTATTGCAGTGAGTCTATTTGGTGGTATGACGCCATTTGTAGCATCACTATTGATTTAGAGTAACGCATTCATGGATTAGCCTACTAGCCCTTTTGCTTTTTATCTCTGTGCGCTCATTTCCTTATTTACCATCTGTAAGGTGTTTACTGAATTAGATCCATACGATAAGCTAGCATCATTATGGGTAAGTCAGAGAATGCAACATCTACAAAATGTAGTGATTAATAAGATTACCTCTGACAGACAAACTGGTGTGAATGGGCGGCAATAGATTTTCTGGGAAATATGAAGATGTTTAAGCTGGTTATTAAAAAAATAAGCAAATTAGTCATCCAAATATCGCTGGGCCACAGGAAAGCAACTGGCAGAGAGCCTATAGTTATACGCAGCAACATTTTATGAAGGTTCTATTTGATGATGTTTCGTGATGATCCGTAGCTGAGATGCTCTGCTCGGTTGGTTCATATGTAATGCGGCTATACACCCTATAATGAAGGCAGATGGTGAGTTGAATTGACCAATAAGATGGCTTTTTATTAAGTGAATAGCGCACTTTTTTGTTCTTTTTGTTTCTCCGTTGATTGAAATTTTATCTCCGATTTTTCTCCATATCCCATGATTATAAAAGGATAATCTTTAGCTTCGGTAGAATATAAAGCTCTCCATGCCGACTGTTGAACAATGCGCAATTGCTTGAGAATGCTGTTATTCGATGCAGCATGATGGCATGCGTCAATAGCCAATGAGCAGGACTGTGCAGAAGGTAGACAAAATAATACGAAACTCATCTGTGTTGTTATTTTTCATCAAACACTTTAATCTTAACGCTTGTTTTTTCATCTAGAAATGTAATAGTATTATATCTTTTCGTAATTAATACTTTCAATGAATAGACCCTTTGCCATCGAAATAAAAGGCTTAACTAAAACTTATGCTGATGGTACGCAAGCGCTAAAAAGCATTGACCTTGCCATTAAGCAAGGTGATTTTTTTGCTTTATTGGGTCCTAATGGCGCAGGCAAGTCGACTACCATCGGCGTTATCACTTCACTTGTTAATAAAACCGCTGGGCAAGTAAAGGTAATGGGTGTTGATCTGCATAAAAAACCTGCTAAAGCCAAAAGTTATCTTGGCGTGGTGCCACAAGAAATTAATATTAATGTATTCGAGACCTGCACTCAAATTCTACTAAACCAAGCCGCTTATTATGGAGTACCACGCAAGCTTGCCAAACAGCGCGCCATTAAACTGCTAAAGCAATTAAGCCTTAGTAACAAGGCTAACAGTAAAGCGAGTAATCTATCTGGAGGTATGCGACGACGTTTAATGATCGCCCGCGCCTTGATCCACGAGCCACAAATTCTAATTTTAGATGAGCCGACCGCCGGTGTGGATATTGAAATTCGGCAAACCATGTGGACTTTTATTACCGATCTTAACAAAAAAGGGACAACAATTATTTTAACAACGCATTATTTGGAAGAAGCGGAAAAACTCTGTAAAAATATTGCCATTATTGACAATGGCAGAGTATTAAAGAATACTTCTATCAAACGCTTGCTCAATTCTTTAGACCGAGAAATTATGGTGTTTTATTTGGTTGATCCATTATCAATAACACCGGATCTGGGTGATTTTCCATGCCATTTAACGGAACCCGATATATTAGAAGTGGAACTCAAGAAAGGACAAACAATGAGCGATGTTTTTAAATATTTATGTAAATACAATATCAAAGTCACTAGTGTACGCAACAAAGCGAATCGACTTGAAATGTTGTTTATGAATATTGTACAGCAAAAAAGGAATGCGTGATGAATGCTCGTGCACAATGGATCGCTTATTGGGGTTTAACCGTTAAAGAGAACACACGCTGGCTGCGCATTTGGCAGCAAACACTTTTGCCCCCCGCAATTACTATTACCCTCTATTTTTTGATTTTTGGTAATTTTATTGGCCATCGCATCGGTCTAATAAATGGCTTCTCCTACAGCACCTTCATTGCTCCTGGCCTAATAATGATGCCAGTTATAACCAACAGTTATGCGAATGTCACCAGTTCATTCTTTGGCGCACGCATCATGAGTCGCAACTTTGAAGAGATCCTAGTTTCTCCAATGCCCGCTTGGTTAATTATCGCTGGCTACTGCAGTGGTGGTATTACCCGTGGCATGTTAACAGGATTAATTACCTTTATTGTCGCCGGATTTTTTGCCGGTTGGCATTTAATGGAGCCAATATTAACTGTTATTGCAATACTCTTATGCAGCACATTGTTTTCGTTAGCAGGGATGTTAAATGGTTTGTTCGCCCGTAAATTTGATGACACTGCTGTATTTGTTACTTTTATCCTCACCCCTTTAATTTACCTTGGCGGCGTGTTTTATAGCATCAACGAGTTGGGTGGCATTTGGCGTACCTTATCTCACTACAATCCCATTTACTACTTGATCGGTTTTTTCCGCGCAAGTATGTTAGGTATTAACAACGGTAGTGTTTGGACCCCTATTGTGATTATCCTTTTGTTCATTGCCGCCTTGTTTATTGTGGTACATACCATGATTGTGCGTGGATTTCGAATTCGCAGCTGAGGGTTCCCAGGGTGAAAATTATAGCAGACATGGACATTGGCTATGGTTGCGTACCCACTAAAGACCAATCCCTTCACCAACAATAAAACACCATGAAGCAGGTCGCGTGTAAAGCAATTGTTACCGATGTCATCAGCAGCATAAAAACCCACCGTACCGATTACCGAAGCGTTGGATAAATTACGTCTCATTAAACGAAAATATATCCGTTTTAAAAACCTGCAATAGCATATCGATTGGCACCAACAGCTGAAGAAAATGGATTTTTCACATTGTAGTCAGTCTGTTGGCAAACTTTGAATACCACCAAATGCTGGAAGAAAAATTTTCGGCACTTGAAGCAGTTTCAGTAAAGACTTAATCAAACAAGCAGTGTTTAACTAAAAAGACATTGCCAAATAAACCCAATAAACAACAGCTGCTCTAGTCACTATCACTTACTCAGCAACAAGACGTGTAAGCGCCTCAATCATCGGTAAACAACATAACCGGCTAACTTGATTAAAATAAAAAAAGAATTACTAGTGAAAAAGGTCATTGAACAGGAGTATTTTATCTCACTATTAAGACATATCTATGTAAAAAATGACGGAGTACTTGTCTTTCATTGCGCTTTCTATTAGTTTGATCTTTATGAAAAACATTGTGCTTTTGCTCGGCAACTTCATTCCTAAAGCGCGTCAGGAAAGCTTGTTTACCTTATTCGAGACACGCATTTAGGAGCAAACATTGCCCTTTACAATAGTTTATATGACCCCGATATTTGCAACTATCACGATGAAAAAAAGAAACGATGCCTAGTTTGCCGAAACATC